>JAUNVF010000034.1 GCA_030537815.1 Tissierellia bacterium
GGTTTATCGTTTCCGCCCGGCTTGTCATTTCCGCCCGGTTGGTCTTGATCTGGTAATTTATCTGATTTCAAAGTTCTGATTTCTTCTTCAAGTTTTCCATTTACTGTTTTTTCACCACCGACTATTATTACTTTTTCGGCTTTGTTTTTTAGTAATGCTTTCGCTTCGTCGGTCAATTCACTTTTTCTGGTCAGCAAGATAGGCACATCTAATTTATCAACTAAACTAACGGCAACTAATGCATCTGGGTAAACTTCTCCACTTGCCAATATATAGGTGCTTGCATTTGGATATGTCTCGGCTACAATTTTCTCAGATGTTTTATATCTATCATTGCCGGAAATTCTCCTGCCTGTAAATCCATTTAAAGGCAGGGCACCCTCTCCACCTATTGCGACCGGTGTTAAATCAGTTTCGGGCATGCTGCCGTCTGATAATAGTAGAAGCGCATTTTTTGCCTTCATATAATTAGCAGCTGATAGAGCATCCGGATATACCTTTCCGCTCGCAATGACAACTTCTTTGTAATTTCCTAGAGCTTTCGTCTTTTCATAAACTAAACGAGATGTTTCATATCTGTCAGCTCCACCCAGTCTCTCAACCGATGCAAGACTTGATAGATTTTCCTCTACTGCTGCGGATACTGAACCTTCGCCTCCCAAAATAATTATCTTGGTAGCACCCAGTCTTTGTATCTCATTTAGTACAAATTCAGGAATTATATCTTTTTGTGTCAATAAGATTGGCGCATCAAGTGCTATTGCTAGCTGTCCTCCTGATAGTGCATCGGCAAAATTTTCTCCTGATGCCAGTATGACCGTATCAGATTTTTCATATGCAGTTTTTGATATTTTGACTGCAGTCTGATAACGGTTTTGTCCCGCATATCTCACAATGATAATTTCATCATTATCTGCGTATGCCGGGATTATAAGGGCGAAAATCATCGCCATTACAAGTATTCCTTTAAAGAATTTCTTCACTTTATTCCTCCTTTTCGGCAGTTATCACTACCAAATATTAATTTCTAAGAATTAATTTTTTTCTTAGAAATTGTATTTATATTAGATATAAATACAATTTTATTTTATCAGAAAATCAATATTTCTACAATAATGAAAATCAATTTCATTGTTTTTTATAAAATTCTATCATAATTAAACTACAAATTATACATAAATTTATGCATAATTTGACTGTATTATTATCTTTTGTACATATTCAGTAAAGTATATGCATAGTTATAATTTAATTATTCTATATTTTTTAAAATTTCTACTAAATATGCTCACATGATATTTGTCTGTATATATTTACGGATATATTTTTGCATTTTTATACTTTTAAAATTTTTTCATGTTAAATTTGTATTTCCAATTAAATCGCAATTTAGTATATTTTAATATCTGATAAGTTTATCTAAATAAGATATCAAGCAGATTAGAGCTTGATATCTTATTTTTCATTCAATTTTAAAAAATATAATTTATTTCTTATCTCTAAGATTTTTAATCCATAAATATAGTACAAATACTAATATTATCGTACCGATTATCCTTATACCCTTATGGAGTTTCTCTCTTTTAATTACTACCGGATCGACCTCCGACTTCGAGATTTCTTTAATCTCTATTTTTTCTTTTTCTTTTTTCCCATCTTTATCTTTTTTTTCATTTTTCTCTATTTTTACTACTTCGATTTCATTCTCTAATTTTTCAGCTTCAATCTCATCTGGACTTCTCTCTGCATTTACTAGAAGTCTGTATTTAAAAGAGGGAATCGGATCGCAAGTTAATAATGTGATCATATCTTTATTTTCTATTATCCCTAGGCTACCGGTGTCATATGGGTAGATTAATTCCTGATCTTTTACAATATAGGTCATTTCATCACCCAGTATATTTAATTTTATTATGTCATTTTCTTCTAGTAAATTTATATGAATAAATTCAGGGGCGGAATAGTATCCTCTATGTCCAGCTATGACGGATCTCGTTCCCCTTCCTCCAATTGGTAGACTGGTACCTTCAATTACGGCGGCACCTTTTGCTAGATTTTCATCGCTCGCACCCAAGAAAATCGGCATATGTAGATTTATTTTGTCTATATCTATTGTTCCGACAGCTTCATTTTCTCCTATATCGATAAATGGATCTACATTTTTTTGATTATTTTCATCAAATGGATCTTTTAAATTTTCTGCTGAATTTATATTTAAATTATATTTTTTTGCTTCTTCTTTTATTTTTATTTTTTCATCATCTCTCATATCAATTACTTTTTCTTTAAGTTCTTCTGTATAGATTGACGATTTATATTCTATGTATTTTGACTTATAGAATGGAAATAAGAAAACTATTATCGCAATCAAAATTATCGATATTCCTATCTGTCTTCCTATTCGCCTTTTATTTTTCACTTTATCATCTCCAGTATTTTAATTTCTATTTATGTATCTATTATACAAAAATAGATAAATGATTTCCAATATTGTATAATCCAGATAAGATGGATGGACAGATGATTATATCTATGATTATTTAAGTTATAAATTTATATAATCATTTTTACGATTTATCTAATTGGCATCTTATATGGCTTTAATTTTAATATTATCTAATCAAAACTATTATATTTAAGATTAAAAAACCCGAGCCAATTTGATTTTGGCCCGGGTTTTGATTTTAACCTCCCCATGGAAGGTTCATGTATTCTTCTTTCAGTCTTTTGTACTCTCTTTTGAAAATGCTCTCATGTGAGTATTCCCATTCTGCGAGTTTTTTAAATAGTTCTTTTAGTCTTTCATCTTCGACTTCTTCGCTCGCTTCTTCATAGAATTCTGCAAAATCCCTCTCGATCAGATAAGCCATTCTCAGTATTGTCATATCGGGTACATCTGACTCTACTAATGTTGTATCGAGATGCGAGGCTTTTTCCCTCTCTTTAAATATGCTTTCTGTTCCCTCTTGCTCCATGAATTCTGTATTTACTTCGTAATTTTCTGCGTCTTCTGTGTATCTCTCGAGTTCACCTTTTAGATAATTGTAATGTCCGAGTTCTACTTTTGCTAATTTTTCAAAAAGTTCTCTCGTGGTTGGATTTTCAAATGATTCGGCTTTTTCTTTGAAAAAATTATGCCCGTCCATTTCCATCGACATCGCAAATCTAATTATATTTGCATAATCAGGCTTCATTCTATCCTCCTATCTTTTGGATTTTTACTGCCGCCACTTTATATTCGGGCGTCTTCGCATTCGGACAAAGTGCCGCACTTGTAAGTTCATTAGCAGCTCCATCTGCATAGTGGAATGGCATATACATGACATCGTCTAAAATCTTATCGGTCACTTTTGCTTTTGTTTCTATGGAACCTCTTCTCGACGAGATTTTTATTTTTTCGCCATTCATGATTCCAAGGCTTCCGGCAAGATTTTCACTTAGTTCTACATATGATTCTCCTGCAACTTGATTTATTCCATCTGTCTTTCCTGTCATCGTGACTACATTGTATTGGTACAGATTTCTTCCGGTACTCAATATATATGGATACTCTTCGTCGGCAATCTCGGCAGATTCGACATTTTCAAATGGCATGAATAATCCGATTCCTCTCGCCATTCTATCTTTGTGTAGGAATTTGGTTCCTGGGTGGTCTTTATCTGTACAAGGCCATTGAACTCCGAGTTCTTCTATCTTGTCATAGCTTATTCCCATATATGATGGTGTTAATGCGGCCATTTCGTCAAAGATCTCCTCTGAAGAATTGTAGCTCATATCATAGCCCATTCTCCTGGAGACTTCTGTTATTATATCCCAGTCTACTCTTGTTCCGGGTAGTGGCGGTATCGCCCTTCTTACTCTTTGTACCCTTCTTTCGGTATTTGTAAAAGTTCCGTCTTTTTCAGCATATGATGTCGCCGGGAGTATTACATCTGCGAATTCGGCTGTAGGCGTCATAAATAAGTCCTGTACGACTAATAGTTCGAGATTTGAAAGCGCCTTTCTCACATGTGCAAGATCGGGATCGGATAAGGCTTGGTCTTCTCCAAATATATATAATGCTTTTAAATCTCCTTCTATAGCGGCAGGTAACATCTCGGTAGATGTGAGTCCGTATTCGCCGGGCAATTCAACTCCCCAAGCTTCTTCGAATTTCTTTCTGACTTCGGGTTTAAATACTTTCTGATATCCGGGATAGTCTGCAGGAAGTGCTCCCATATCGCAAGCACCCTGAACATTATTCTGACCTCTGATCGGGTTGACTCCGGCCGATTCTTTACCTATATTTCCAGTCATCATCGCCAGATTTGCAAGGCTCATTACATTTCTAGTTCCCGATACATGTTCTGTGATACCTAAGCAGTAATATATGCCCGCCTTGTCGGCTGTCGCATAGATTCTAGCCGCTTTTCTTATATCTTCAGGATCTACTCCACAGATTTCTGAGGCTTTTTCGGGGGTGTAGTCTTCTATGGTTTCTACCAAATCTTCAAAGTCAGCTGTTCTCTCTTTTATATATTCTTCATCATATAGTTTTTCTTTGTATATTACATGGCATATCGCATTTAATAGTGCGATATTTGTACCCGGCTTGAGCTGTAGATGTACATCTGCATGCTTAGCGAGTTCTATCTCTCTCGGGTCTGCTACGACCAATTTAGCGCCTTTTTTTCTCGCTCTCTTCATGAATGTTCCAAGAACGGGATGGGCTTCTGTCGGGTTTGAACCGATTAAAAATATACAATCTGTATCTTCAATTTCTTTGATACTATTCGTCATGGCTCCACTGCCTAATGTTGTTGCAAGACCTGCAACTGTAGGAGCGTGTCAGACGCGGGCGCAGTGGTCGACATTATTCGTACCTATGGCTGCGCGCATGAATTTTTGGAATATATAATTATCTTCATTTGTTGCTCTCGCACATGAGAATCCTCCGATGCTGTCGGGCCCATGAGCTGATTTTATCTCTTTTAATTTATCTGTGACATATGTCAATGCTTCATCCCAAGTCGCTTCTTCAAATACTCCATTTCTCTTGATTAAAGGAGTTCTAAGTCTGTCGGGATGATTTATGAAATTGTATGCAAATCTACCCTTTACGCAGAGTAGTCCATCATTTGGCTTGCTTCTCCAATAGGGTTCTGATCCGACGACTTCTCCATCTTTTGTGAGCAGATTTATCTGACAACCTACTGCACAATACGGGCATGTCGTCTTAGTTTTTTCAACTTCCCATAATCTGAATTTTTTTCTCGTCCTCGGCATAAGTGCAGCTGTCGGACAAACTGCGACGCAGTTTCCACATGATACACATGTCGAGTTTTCGAGTTTTTTATCGAAAGGCGCAACTATCTTTGTATCGAATCCCCTGTCCTGAAATCCTATGGCATCTGTGACTTGAAGATCGGAACAAGCTCTTACGCATCTTCCGCATAGTATACATTTATTTGGATTATATGTGTAGAATGGATTTGTATCGTCTATCGGGTAGTCTTTTACATCTCCTGCCCTATAGCTTCCATCTGCCACATCGTATTGATAACAATAGTCTTGAAGCTTGCATTCACCGGATTTTGCACATGTGAGGCAATCATTGGGATGATTTGAAAATAGGAGATCGAGCAATTGTCTTCTGGAATTGTAAACTTTCTCATTGTCTGTCTCTATTTCCATTCCGTCCATGAGTTCTGCCGAGCATGATGTCACCAGACCTCTGCCATTCACTACATCTACAACGCATATCCTACATGATGATGTCGCTCTTATCCTCTCATCATAGCAAAATGTCGGTATTTTAATCCCTATTTGTCTGCAAGCTTGAAGTATTGTAATGCCTTCTTCGAAATTGTAATTTTTACCATTAATCAATACTTTTATCATATTCTTCCTCCTCGAGGAGCTTAACTCCCATTGCAGTTTTAAGGTATAAGTCGTTTAAACGACGGTTTCTTCTTGTTTTCTTCCACATATATCTATGGCATTGAATCTACATGCAGCATAACATTCGCCACATTGGATACATGAGGACTGATCTATATGATGCATTTCTTTTCTCTCTCCACTTATGCAATTGACAGGGCATTTTCTCGAGCAGGCTGTACAGCCGATGCATTTGTCATTGATGACATATGTGACGAGGTTTTTACAGATTCCAGCCGGACAACTGAAGTCCTTGACATGGGCATCATATTCATTTCTAAAATATCTCATAGTAGAAAGTACGGGGTTTGGAGCTGTCTGTCCGAGACCGCAAAGTGATGTGACCGTGATCGCCCTGCCAAGATTTTCTAATTTATCTACAAGTTCAGGCGTTCCCTTTCCATCGGTTATCGTCTCGAGTATCTCGAGCATTCTCTTTGTTCCCTCTCTACATGGAGTACATTTACCGCATGATTCATCGACTGTAAACTCAAGGAAGAATCTTGCTATGTCGACCATACAGGTTTCGACATCCATGACTATCATACCGCCGGATCCCATCATCGAACCCAATGCTGAAAGATTGTCATAGTCTATCGGAGTGTCGAGATGATCTGCAGTTATACATCCACCTGACGGACCTCCCGTCTGTACGGCTTTAAATTCTTTATCTCCGATTATTCCCCCACCTATTTCAAAGATGATCTCTCTCAAGGTGATTCCCATCGGAACTTCTATTATACCGGTTCTCTTTATATCTCCACCGAGTGTAAATACCTTTGTCCCCGGTGATTTTTCTGTACCGAATGATCTAAACCATTCATGTCCATTTAGTATTATTTTAGTTATATTGGCAAATGTCTCGACATTATTTATAAGTGTCGGCTTGCCCCATAATCCTTCATTCGCTGGGAATGGAGGTTTATTTCTAGGTATTCCCCTCTTTCCTTCAATCGACTCTATAAGAGCCATCTCTTCACCGCATACGAAAGCTCCGGCGCCGAGTCTTATCTCGAGTTCAAAGTCGAATCCCGAATCCATTATATTTTTCCCTAAAAGTCCCATGCCGGTCGCAATTTCAATACAGTTTTCAAGTTTTTTGACCGCTGATGGATACTCGGCTCTGATATAGATATATCCTTGATTTGCACCGATCGCATATCCTGCAATCGTCATGGCTTCTATTACTGAAAAGGGATCTCCCTCCAGTATCGACCTGTCCATAAATGCTCCTGGATCTCCCTCGTCAGCATTTACGACTACGTATTTTATATCTCCCTTTGCATTTCTTGTAAATTCCCATTTTAAACCTGTCGGGAATCCTCCGCCTCCTCTTCCTCTGAGTCCGGAGTCTTTTATCTCCTGCACTACTTCTTCGGGTTTCATCTCATTCAAAACTTTATGTAATGCGAGGTATCCGTCTACGGCTATGTATTCTTCTATACTGTCAGGGTCTATAAGTCCGCAATTCCCTGTAGCTAATTTCTTTTGTTTTCTGTAAAATGAGACATCATACATTCCTCTCAATGCTTTATCGGATAAAGCTTCTTTATATATAAGTCTCTCAACTGTTTTTCCGCCTATAAGATCCTCTTCAACTATTTTTTTCGCATGTTCCGGTTTTAAATAAGCATAGAATTTTTGTCCGGGATATACTATGGCAATAGGGCCGGCTTCGCAAAGTCCAAAGCAACCAACTCTCCTTATATCTACCTCGTCCTCAATTCCATTTTCCCTTACCGCTTTCCTAAACTCATCTTCCAAGACATCGGCTTTTGACGATTTACATCCGGTGTCCATACATATTAGTACCTGTTTTTCGTAAACAGATGGAATATCAGACCATATATCTTTTCTGAGCGACATAGTTGGGAGAACTTTTTCCTTTATTTGTCTTAAAGTTTCCAGATTCATATATACCTCCCTAGTCTTTGTATTTCTTGATTATATCTTTTACTTCATTTCCCTTTAATTTTCCGTAAACATCTCCGGAAATCATCATTACGGGTGCAAGACCACAAGCTCCTACGCATCTTGTAGCTTGAATGGAGAATTTCATATCCTTAGTCGTTTCTCCAACTGCGATATTCAGTTCATCGGTAACTTCGTCGAGTATTTTTTGCGCACCTCTGACATAGCATGCAGTTCCCATGCAAACTCCAATTTCGTATTCACCCTTTGGAATTATCGAGAATTGTGAATAAAAAGTCACTACTCCATATATTTCAGCTAAAGGAATTTCCAATTTCTGAGAAACTATCCTCTGAACTTCAATAGGTAAGTAGCCGAAAAGCGTTTGTCCTTTGTGTAAAACCGACATGAGGGAGCCTCTCGTATCCTTTTTCTCGTCAATATAGATCTCAAATTCCTTAAGTTTTTCTTTATTTTTTTCGTAATCAAATACGAATCCCATAAAAACACCCCCCTTTAATTAAAAATCTTTTGGATAAAAAGAATGAGTTATTGATAATGATATTATCTAATAATTTACTTTAATATTACCTTAAAATACGCATAAAGTCAATTGTGGCTTTTACTGATATCTGCTAATTCTCAACTTAATTGATAAAAACTATTATTATAATGGAGCATATATTCGGCTGCTATTCGTCTATAATATGTCAATGTTTTTTTATATCAAGTTTAAAAGCCTAGTTTGCATTGATTGTTATTATTTTACATATTATTTCATTGATTATTTTTTTAAATATATGGATATTTTGTTTTATAAAAAATTATTCAAAAAGATTTTACGAAAATGCAATAATTAAGATTTTTAGAATAAAAGTGGATATTTATTTGGAATTTTAGTCATTATATTTTAAGAAATTAATTTTTCTCGTCTATTATATAGGCGATTTTAAATAATATTCTTGACATTTATGGATTTATTAATAACAAAATCATCGAAGTCGCTTCTATGCTCTGAAGCGACCTCGATGATTTTCACTTTGGATAATATATGGTTTTGTAATTAAATTTATCTCCTCTTGCCAGACTTATGGTATACTCGATTAGATTTCCGTCTATATCATAGCTCAGCCTTTCGATTTTTAAGCAGGCTTTAAAATGGTTGACGGCCAGCAATTTGCTTTCTGTCTTTGAAAGGGTAGTAACGGAGAAGATCTCCTGTACTTTATGGATCTTTCTATTATAATCCTCTTCAAATATATCGTATAGAGGCTTTTGCTCGAGCCGCAATTTGGTGATTTCAGGAAAATCCTCATAGCTTAAAAATGTAGTTTCAAGCATCATCGGTATATCATCTGATTTTCTCAACCTGATAAATTTCATTATCAGTGCATCTTCTGCAAGATTCATCTTTTCCTTTGTCAGATTATTAGCCTTTTCTATATGGTATTCCAGAATTTCCGTTTTAGGAACTCTTCCCATCCTCTTTGTCTGCTCTGTAAAAGAGTAGTAATCGGATAGGTTTTGGCTTAAATCGGAAGGACGATGGACGAATGTGCCCCTACCCTGAATTCTCTTTACATATCCATTT
Organism: Tissierellia bacterium; assembly: GCA_030537815.1. Taxonomy (GTDB): domain Bacteria; phylum Bacillota; class Clostridia; order Tissierellales; family Peptoniphilaceae; genus Microaceticoccus. The sequence continues at coordinate 9,422 of JAUNVF010000034.1, forward strand.
AATTCGAGATAGGATATGGCATTTCTGACTGTCGTCCTACTTATATTATATATATCGCATAATTGTCTTTCTGTCGGTATCTTTTCTCCGATTTCCATATGCTTTATCTCGTCGAGTAGAGAATTTATAAGTTTTGCTGATAGAGTCGATTTGTCTTTCACTTATTTTATCCAGGATACGGCCGTTTCTTCGAGGACTTTATTTAATTTCTGTATATTGTCTACTCCCTCGCTTTCAAGCCATTTTCTTCCTCTCTCCTCGTCTTCGATAAATTCTTCTACTCCATCTCTCCAAGTAGCTCTTCCGCATAATACGCCATTAAACTGTGATCCGGCTTCTTTAGCAAATTTCAATGTTTCCAAGAATAGAGCATTGCTGACTCCTGCACTCAAAAATATAAATGGGATATCGCAATTGTCGGACTGGTTTTTAAAATGATCTTTGGCTTCTTCTCTTGTATATACTATTTCTTCTCCAAAGCCTTCTACATATTCCATATTGACAGGAACTTCGACTTTCAATACATCGACTTTGTATCTCTCTTTTGAAAAATGTTTTATCGCTGAATTTACTTTATACGGTTTTACTTTTGCAAATTCTTTTGACTTGGAATCTTCTATATTTTTATCATAGCTTATTATTTCTAAAAAGAATGGTAGGCCTTCCGCTTCACATTCGCTTCCGATTCTCTCTATAAAAGCTGATTTCTCGCAATTATTCGCTTTGTCGTCTACATCGTAATACAATAAGACTTTTATGGCGTCTGCGCCCAATTCTTTTAATCTCAAAACAGAATAATGACTAAGAAGTTCGGGCAGTCTCTTTTCATCTCTGTATCCCGTAACTTCGTATGCCATCAAAAGCCCGCAATTTTGGTCTTTTGCTTTTATCGCTTCTCCACCATATATGGGGTCAAGCAGAATTGACGATGCATATGGAGTCAGCTGCTTTGATACCTCTTTTTTAAAGCTTACTATTTTTTGATCTCTCTCTTTATCTGAAAATCCCTTCACCATTTTTCTCATGGATCCTCTTTGATCTATGGCGAGTGCAGCTATAATTCCCTTGTCATTCGACATCTTTTTTAATAATTCAAATTTCTTTTCGGAATATCTCATGATTGCCTCCTTACGATATGATTTTGAATCTTTCTTATAATTCGTGTATAATAACTCCCTTGACAACTCTATTTACGGTTCCCGTCTTGGAAGGTGTGTCCGGAGTATTTCCTATTCTGAGAGATGTTATTATCGCTATCAATTGAGCGACCATGACATATGGAAGAACCAAGTATATTTCTTCTATATTTTGATTTTCCAATAAAAATCTCTCGCAATCCAATTCATTTGTAGTTATCGCCAGTATCTTTTTGGCAATTTTTTCTGAAGATATCTCATTTAATATATCGATATCGTATTTTGAAGTATAGCTATCTGGAGAAACAAATGATACAACCAATGTGTCTTCATTTATAAATGACTTGGGTCCATGTCTGAATCCCATGCTACTTTCATTGCAAGTAACTACTTCTCCTGCCGTTAGTTCGAGTATCTTTAGTCTGGCTTCATTTGTGAGTGGATAGAATACTCCTGATCCGAGATATACTATTCTGTTGAAATCAAAATTTACGAGATCTCTTATTTCTTCTTTTCTATTTTCTACATCTTCTCCCAGCTTTACAGCACTTTCTACATATCTTTCCTTTGTTTCTATATCATTTTTATCAAAAGTCAAAAGGGCATAAAGCAACATGCAGCTGAATGATCCCGTCATAGCAAATCCCTTGTCATTTGACTTTTCAGGCATCAATACTACTTTCGCATTTTCCCTATCCTGCAATTTAACAGCTAATTTGCCCTCTTTTGCACATGTAATAGCTATATGGTATATATCGTCAACCAATTTATCAGCTAAGTTTACAGCAGCTAAAGACTCGGGGCTATTTCCACTTCTTGCAAATGAAATTAAAATAGTCGCCGTTTTATCAAAATAGAGATTTGGATTTGAAACTAGATTTGTCGTCGCTATAGATTCAAATATATTCTCTTTGCTATTCAAATAGTCGACCAATACATTTCCCACATATTCGGATGTACCGGCACCTGTAAATATTATCCTTATTTTTTCATGCTTTGATTTGATTTCTTTTATAAATTCATCTATTTCTTTTCCGGTTTCTCTGTAAATATTAAAGGTATCTTTCCATAGTTCTGGTTGTTGGTAAATTTCCCTAAGCGTTTGTGAACTACCGGACATTTCTCCGGCATTTAATTCAAGATTTATCATAATACACCTCTCATTTTATGGTAACTACCATAGTAATTATATCAAATACCATATCCCTCGTCAATCGCTTCTATGAAAGCGTTATATATACTGATAAAATGGCATTTGATATTTCAATATATTTAAAAATATTATTGACATGAAATTGTTTTACTATTATAATATAGTCAAAAGGTAACTACCAATTTAGGAGAATTTATGGAAAAAGGATTTTTAGCTAGGATATTTGGAAATAGTCTGTCAACAATTGTAATCGTTTTACTTATTATTGCACTCATCATGATTATCATGAGAGTTTTCAGTATTCTGAGCATGAAAAAGAGCAAGGAGTATTTTGAAGAGCTTCATAAATCTTTAAAGCCGGGAAAAGAAATTATGCTGACTGACGGAATTTACGGTAAACTCGTAAAGGTCGATAAGGATTTTGTCATGCTTGAGATCGCAAAGGGTACAGTAATAAAGGTGAGCAGATATAGTATCAAAGAAATAATAGATTAATAAGGAGGAAATATGGCTAATATTGTTTTGACTAGGATAGACAATCGTTTGATTCATGGACAAGTCGCTACTCAATGGACTAATCAAATAGGAGCAAATCTGATTTTGGTGGCTAATGACAAGGTAGCTCATGACGAGATGAGACAGGGACTTATGGATATGGCGGCACCAAATGGAGTCGACACGAGGTATTTCACTATTGAAAAGACGATAAATATCATTCATAAAGCTGCAGATAGACAAAAGATATTTATTATATGTGAAACACCGCAAGATGTTTTAAAATTGGTTGAAGGGGGAGTGCCTATTGACAAGGTAAATATTGGAAATATGCATATGTCTGAAGGTAAAAGACAGGTTGCAGGAGTTGTTTGCGTTGATGATGACGATGTGGAAGCTTTTCGCAAGCTACAGGAGAAAAATATAGAGCTTGAAATAAGAAAAGTTCCAGGAGAACCGAAGGAAAATATTGATAAATTATTTAAGTAATTATTAAGGAGACATTATGGATTATAGTATTATTCAGATTTTATCAATCTTTATTGTAACCTTTATTGCGGCTATCGACCAATTCAGTTTTTTGGAATCACTTTATCAGCCCATCGTTATGGGACCCCTCGTTGGTGCCATTCTCGGTGATGTCAATACAGGTTTAATCGTAGGTGCTACCTACCAACTTATGACGATCGGTAATATGCCGGTTGGTGGAGCTCAGCCTCCAAATGCTGTAATAGGCGGAATCATGGCTACTGTTTTTGCAATAACGGCAGGACTTCCCCCTACAGCAGCTGTCGCTGCGGCAATACCTTTTGCGCTTCTAGGACAATATGGGGTAACTCTATTATTTACTTTTATGAGTCCTATGATGACAAAGGCAGATGCTTATGCGCATGAAGCTAATGACAAGGGAATAGACAGGATAAATTATCTTGCGATGGCAATACTCGGTACTATTTTTGGAGTTATAGTGCTTATATTCTTCTTTGCCGGAGCTACATTTGGAAAGACTTTAACCAGTGCGATTCCCGAGTGGATAATGAACGGACTTTCCGCTTCAGGTACTATGATGAAATACGTAGGTTTTGCAATTCTATTGAGAGTTATGCTGTCAAGAGATCTATGGGGATTCTATTTTGGAGGCTTTGCAGCAGCTGTAATAGTTTCAGCCAATTCATCTTTATCGGGATCTGCTCTATTATTGATCGCTTTGATCGGTTTTGCAATAGCTTATTGGGACTACCAGATACAAACTAAATTTAAGGCAAGCAAGGTAAATGCGGCAGATGACGGAGGTGACGAGGATGGAATATAATATACCAAACTCTTATAAGGATACTACTGTTAGCGAACCTATAGATAAGAAGACATTAAATAAGATGGTTATGAGATCATTATTTTTGCAGGCATCTTTTAACTATGAGAGGATGCAAGCAGCGGGATGGCTTTTCGCAATGCTTCCGGGTCTTAAAAAGATTCATAAAAATAAAGACGACTTGGCTGCTTCGATGTCGCATAATCTTGAGTTCTTTAATACTCACCCATTCCTCGTAACATTTGTAATGGGAATAATCTTATCACTGGAACAAAATAAATCTGATATACAGACTATTCGTGCGGTTAGGGTTTCTGCAATGGGACCTCTAGGTGGAATCGGAGATGCTCTTTTCTGGTTTACACTCGTTCCGATAGTCGCAGGTATGACTTCAAATATGGCGCTCCAAGGACAGATCGCCGCACCATTTATATTCCTAATAGTATTTAATGCGGCTCAATTCCTATTGAGATTCTGGCTTATGAACTGGTCTTATAAGATGGGAACGAATGCGATTTCTATACTGACTCGGAATGCAAAGGAATTTACGAGAGCAGCTTCTATACTTGGAGTAATCGTCGTCGGTGCTTTGACTTGTATCTATGGAAATACTACTACTAAATTGGAAATTCCAAATGGTACTACAAATGTCGCCGTACCGGTAACTACTATTGTCGAAAATGGAAAACTCGCCGACTACGGAGACTATTTATATCAAAAAGACGAGTCGGGTGCATATATAGAAAAAAATGGCGAAAAAGTTTTAAATGACGGAGCTTCAATAGTTCCTCTTGAAAACGACAGATCTGAAATTAAATTTAACAGAAATGAAGAAAGAGATGTAACTATAAATGTACAGGAAATCTTGGATGGAATTATTCCTCATATGATTCCTCTTGGACTGACTCTAATGCTATATGGTCTAATGCTAAGAAAAAAATGGACTCCAATCCACTGTATCGGACTTATACTTGTAATCGGTTTAGTCGGCGGACTATTGGGAGTGTTTTAGATGACAAAAATAAATGCCGTAATTGCTGCAGCTCATGGCGAGTTTGCAAAGGGGATTTATTCTGGAATCAAATTAGTTGCAGGACCTATGGATAATTTACAGATAATTAATTTTCTGGAAGGCGACAATTACGATACAATAGATGCGGCTTTTGAAAAAGCATTTGAAGAATTAAAAGATTATAAGAATATTTTAGTTCTGACAGATTTGATGGGAGGCACACCTTTCAATAGAGCTGTAATCTTGTCAAATGAAAGAGATGATATCAGAGTATTATCCGGACTGAATTTTGCATTATTATATCAGGCATTGATATCTGAAGAAGAAGATATAGATTTATTATGCGAAGAAGTCCTTAGAGAAGGAAGAGATTCCATAGACTATTATAGAGTTAAAGAAAAAAAAGAAATATCTGATGAAGATGGGATATAAAAAAGCGGCGCATGCCGCTTTTTTATTTTAATCATCAATCTCTAATATCTATAAGGAAAAATCCGTAGAATTTTGTTATAATAAAATTAAGAGGGATAGTTAATAAATTAGGCATCTATATTGCATGCTATTATTTGAGTAGTATTTTATTTGAATCGAGATTGGGAAAGGAGGATTAATTTTGAAAGATAATATATTCAGGCTGGGCATGGACGTCTCATCTGACGGGATTCTGATTTCTGATCCAATGGGCAAGGTCATTTATATAAATGACGAGTATGAGAGAGTTACCGGTATGCTTAGAGAAGAAGTTTTAAATGAATATCTGGATAAATTACTGGAGACGGGCTACATAAATAGAGCTATTTCCCTCGAGGTTTTAAATGAAGGTGTCGATAAATCTTGTATTCATAGATATTTTACGGGAAAATCCGCCGTCAGTTCCGCATCCATCATTAAATCAGAAGATGGTGAGCTTCTAGGTGTAATGAATGTGACTAGAAATATTGAGGAACTTCAAAATCTAAGTCGAGCACTCAATGATATGAGAGAGGTAACAAAGAGATATTCCTATGAATTAAAAAATTTAAAGAGAAGTATTAATGGCAAGTATAGAAATTATATATACGAGAGCGAAGCTATGAAAAAGACTATTGAACTGGCGTTAAAGGTCGCTCCATTCGACTCAACTGTATTGATCACCGGTGAATCGGGTACGGGTAAGGAAGTCATAGCCAGATATATACACAATAAAAGCCAAAGAAAGGATGAGGCCTTTATCAAAGTTAATTGCTCGGCTATTCCCAAAGAACTCTTTGAGTCGGAGCTTTTCGGATACGAAAAAGGCGCATTTACAGGTGCGCATGAAAAAGGTAAGCTCGGGCTTTTTGAACTTGCTAATAAGGGAACATTATTACTTGATGAGATAGGCGAGCTGCCGCTTCAAATTCAGCCAAAACTTTTGAGAGCTATTCAGGAGAGGGAGATCTACAGAGTCGGCGGAAATAAGCCGATAAAATTGGATGTCAGGATTCTAGCTTCAACCAATAGAAATCTATTGGAAGAAGTGAAAGCCGGTAATTTCAGAGAAGATCTCTATTTCCGTTTAAATGTCGTCCCTATTAGAATTCCGAATTTAAGAGAAAGACAAGGCGATGTTGAGCCTCTATTGGATTTGTTTTTAGAAAATTTAAATAAAAAGTATAAGACGCAAAAGGTATATGATTTAAAGGCAAAAAGATTATTACTCAATTACAATTGGCCGGGCAATGTTAGAGAATTGGAAAATATAGTTGAGTATTTATATATAATAAGCAATGATATAATCACAACTGAATCGATACCCGGAAAAATCCTTTCAAAGATAATATTAAATGAAAAGAGCAAGACCGATTTTGCTGAAAGCAATAGGCTGCAAATATTGATGGATTCTTATGAAAAGACAATAATCGAAGAAGCGATACAAAAATATAATACATTGGAATCTGCATCTTCAGTACTGGGCATACATGCTTCAACACTTTCGAGAAAGATGGCAAAACATAATTTAAAATTCAATCGGTGATTTGCGATTCTGCATAGAAATCGTATTCCTTGCAAAATTGCAAATCGCCCTTATATCCTAGTTCAGATTCATTCTATTTAGATAATTTTTTGCATTTATGCAAAAAAAGCGTTCATAATTTGTATATAATTCAATCCGATATTTTTATACAAGGCAATAATTCGAGATAAAATATTGAAATTTCAATCTTCTTTCTATTTCAAAAATATAAATATTTTAATTAAACAATTTGGCACTAATCATGCACTATATATTGTTGAAAACAAATACCAGAACTAGAAAGGAGATTTTTATGAAAAACAAAGATTACAAATTTGTGGACGAGTATCAATTTGATGAGGCATTGTTAAAGCAAGCATTTGAAGAGGCAAGACAGGTTTACAAAGAACGTGGATTCATGAGAGAGATGGGATTTGGAAAAGCTCCGGCTATCACGACTGTCGATATGGCTAAGGCCTGGATGAGTGAAGGACATCCATTCACATGTAATCATGCTGTTGAAGTCTGTGCTGAAGCTCTTAAAGTATTGGAAGCCGGTAGAAAAGCAGGCGTTCCAATATTCCACACGACTACTGGATATGTAGGAGACAAGCAATGGGATCTTCCGAGATGGGACGAAAAGATACCTATGTCGGCACTTGATATCAATTCTGAATGGATGGAAATAGATCCTAAACTTAAGCCTCGCCCGGAAGAGCCTGTAATTCATAAGAAATACGCATCAAATTTCTTTGGAACACATCTGGCTCATATACTTACTTTCCTAGGAGTAGATACTGTTATAGTAATGGGAGCTACTGCCTGCGCTTGTGTCAGACATACTGTAATGGATTCAACGGGATACGGATTTAAGACCATCGTACCTGAAGGAACTATTGGAGATAGGGTTCCCGGCGTAATCGAATGGAATCTATTCGATATGGAAGCGAAATTCTGTGATGTAAAACCAGTTGATGAGGTAGTTAAGTATCTCGAAGGTATAGATCCTTCTGTATATACTAAGCACGAAAGAAAATTAGATAAGTAATTTATGGTAGGGGGAGGGAGACGAGCTTGTCTCCCTTTTCTTAAAAAGGAGGTTTTTATGGGTCTGCTAATTAAAAATGGAAATATAATTTCAGCAACCAATGAATACAAAGCCGATATCCTGGTTATTGACGAGAAAATTGCTGAAATAGGAATAGATCTACCGGAAGAAGGCCATGAAGTAGTCGATGCCACCGGACATTATGTATTTCCCGGAGGAGTCGATGAGCATGTTCATATGGGTTCATTTGCCACTCTTTCATTTGAAACTTCCCATGCCGCATTAGTGGGCGGTACTACTACCATAGTTGACTTTGCACCTCAATTTGAAGGAATGGGAATATTGGATTCAGTAAAGAAACATGATGATGAAAGAGCTAAGGGCAAAGCATCATGTGATTATTCATATCATGCGATGGTTATGGATAAATCAGATAAGCTTTTAGACGAAATTCCTAAATTGGTTGATGGAGGAATTACAACTTTAAAATTCTTTATGGCATATAAGTATACGCCTTTTATGGTCGAGGACGATTTGATATTCAGATCTATGCAGATTGCCAAGGATTATGGTATAACCATAATGGTTCACGCCGAAAATGGAGATATGGTTTACACATTACAAAATCAACTGTATTCTGAAGGAAAGATAGAGCCGATTTACCATGCCAGATCAAGACCGCCGATAGTCGAAGATGAAGCGACTCAAAGGGCAATATATCTGGCAGAGCTGGCTGACTGTCCTTTATTTGTAGTCCATGTTTCCAGCAAGGGTGCAATGATGAATATCAAAAATGCATATGACAGAGGGCTTCCGATATATGGTGAAACATGTACTCATTACTTGACATTGGATGAGTCGTATCTTGCAAAACCGGATTTTGAAGGAGCTAAATATGTATGTTCCCCTGCACTGAGAACAAAAGATCATCTTGAAGCTCTATGGGATGGAATCGAAAAAGAATACCTTGTTGCAGTCGGTTCTGATCATGCAGCAGTCGATGGCGGATTCGAAAGAAAGAAGGACGGCATAGATAATTTTGCAAAAATACCTAATGGCAGTCCAGGAATACAGGACAGGCTGACGATGTTATGGTCTCAAGGAGTAGCCAAGGGCAAGATTTCAAGACAAAGATTCGTCGAGATAGCATGTACAAATCCAGCAAAGGTAAGTGGAATATATCCTCAAAAAGGAGCTATCGCACCCGGTTCCGATGCTGATATAGTAATATTTGATCCCGACTACAGAGGAGTCATAAAATTTGAAGACAGTTATGAAGGAACTGATTATGCGGCATATGAAGGCTTTGAGAGAATTGGAAGATTTGACAAAGTTTACTTAAGGGGAAAATTAGTTGCCGAAAAAGGCAAATTAGTATCCGAAAAAGGTAAGGGCAAGTACATAAGGCCAAAACCATATGCATTCGCCTATGATGAATACACAAATTATAAAAATGAATAGCTTAAATTAAAATTAGCCACTGCTCATTATTGATTTTGCAGTGGCTAATTTAGTTTTTAAATTATCTATCAATTTTATTTTCTTAAATAGATAAAATATCAATTTTCATTTAGAACTTCAGATATTATCCTAGCTACCATAGATCTAGATAGTATAACTCTTTTACCAGTTATCTCTATTACTTTTTTCTTAAATTCTAAATCATATCCTATACAGTCAAGAACAATTAGACTCAAATCATCATCTCTTAATTCATATAATGTTTTTTCTAGTTCATCATTAGAAATATAAGGATTTGCTGCCACGACTTTAGCATTAACTCCAGCATCTTTCCATTTACGCATGGTCTGATTGATTTGATCCTCTAAAGGCGTTATTACACCCAATTTACTTCCATTAATAAGATTTGGTACCACCGAATCTAGAATTTTTTGAGGATAAATTAAATCCACATTGCTCTCAAAACCCTCAGGAAATGAACCGGTACAAATAAATAATATCATATCCACTTTTCTTTTTTCCAAATCCTTAATACAGTTTTGAAGCCTGGGCATTATATACTTCTTGGCAAATTTTACATTCCTGCCATCATTAAGTCTAGATATTAAAACATAATCACCTTCATCAGGTGTAAATTCAAGAATTTCTTCGTAGCTCAAACCATCTAACGCACCCAACTCTATGATTTCAACTTCATCCCCTAGATATTTTCCCATTTCGGGTATTACATCTACTCTTGGTGACTGACCTATTGTTATAACTCCAAGTTTAGACTTCATTTTAAGCCTTCTTTCCTAATGTTTGGATATGTACCATACTTCCATATTTTTCTTTAATTAGCTTAAATTCATCTTCATCGTAAAATTTACAATTATTCTTTCCAAATGATTTTGCAACTTCCAATGTAAAACGTGATGCAAGTTCTATATCTACAAAGTGAGAAGCCCCTGTTGCACAACCAGGTACCGCAGTTTCAGTAGTTATGGCTACGCCAACAACAGGTGCATCAGTAGCAGTAGCTGGTTGAAGTATGCTATTAAGATGATAAATATCATTTCCATATGGTGTAATATCTTGTGTTGTTATTGGAAAAACCTTAGGTAATTTACCAGTAGTTATTGACATTATATCTAGTAAGTCTTCGCTTGTTTTTAAAATATATCCCTCTTTAACAGTAGGTGATATTGCAAAACCACTATGATTAATCACTCTATTTCCCTTTGTAGTATCTATAGAAAGTATCGCATCTAAATCTCCACTAACTTCTTCTCTATTAACAGTCTGCATATCTACTGGGGAACCCATAAAAGGAACGGGATCATGAGGTTGAGTAGGTGCATTTGGACATATATGTGTAGATATAATTACATCACCTTCTAAATAGTCGCCCTTTTTATACATATCCAATATTTTAGCTGCTACCGATAAAGCAATTAATGCCCCATCTCCATCTGAAACTAAACCGATTACTTCCGGTCTTGCACCTATTCCTCCTAATCTACCAAGTATACCTATTGTAGGAGAATTGCCTCCTTTGAATTTTCCATTTATACCTGGGATTAAAATCCTTATAAAATCTGTTTCTCCAGTATCACCTTTTATCTTCTTCACATTTATCTGACAGTCTTTTACACTATATCCTTCAAAGTATTCTTGTAATTCTTTACCATTTGCAGTGGGCTTGTCTATATATTCATATATTTCAAGTATTTGTTTCAAAATCATTTTATTCTCCTAACTTTATATTGATAGTCAATGCTATAAATTAAAATTTACGATATCTTTGTCTATAATTTTTTCTACTTCAGCTAATAAATCATAATTAAACATAGTGCTTCCCAATTTTATATTGCTTTTATCTGTAGCAATAACAACTATATCCTGCCCTTTTTGTATTTCCGCTGTCGTAATAGGTTTTCCTGAGTATTTATCAAAAGTCATTATTAGATCCGGGAATGTATATAATCTTTGACCTTTATTATCTAAAGTCATATATTCATTCCAAAATGTCAATTCATATTTTCCTACCTTTACATTTCCTACATCAAAACCATCCTCTGTTGATAAATGCAAGTCTGATACGATTCCCTCGGTTATAATCTCTCCATCAAGAAAACTTACTATCTTCTCAAATGCCTTTGCAGGAGATGTTTTTAATCCCTTCGAAAATTTATTCCCCAATTCGATAGCATGTTTAATCCCGTTAAGAGCTGCATTCTCTTTTACATATTTCGCATTTATAGGATTTCTCGCTACCGCTACTAAACCTCCGGCATAAATTGAAGCTTGCCTTATAAATTTAGCTGCTTTATTAATATCTCCTTTAATAAATCCCTCGATATTATTTCCAATTTCAGGATTTCCTCCAGAAAATGTTTGATAAGACTCAAAATTATCAATATAATCTAAGTTCATACTTCCCATCTTTCCAGTAGGATGTGCTCTGCCATTGCATGGTGCATCAATCAGTGGTATATTCAATATTGCTGATTGTATCCATCCATTTATAGTTGCTGCCCCTCCATTTTCATTAGTAATAATACCAGAAATTTTTTGATTTGTATTTTTTTCTAGTAGCTGAACGGTTTTAATATAATCACTCGGCATTATATATTGGTCTACTGCAGCAGGAGCTCCAACAGCAGATACAGTAGCAATTAAATCATCATCATCTAAAACACTGATATCATATAGCTTTAGATCTGTATAATCTAATGCTATTCTACCTGCTCTTCTACCGATGTCTATTGAACCTCCGCCACCTCCGCCGAGTATTGTTCCTCCAATCAATGCGTATTCGAGTAATTCTTCATTTAAAGAAATATAATTGTCCATTTTATCTCTCCATATAATTCTACTTTATTCTTTACTTGGAAATAGTTATTATTTAGAATATAGCTTTGAATAATGCACTAAAGAATCCATATAGTCCATCTCCAGCTATTAATCCAGCATCTCTTATCTCCATAAACTCTGTTCCAAATATAAGCCTCACTATAACTGCTACTGTTACTCCTACGCCATATATAGGATTATTTATCAATAATCCGGTAGCAAAAAGTACTCCCATCATTCTAGACGATCCGCTAAAAATCTGAATTATCGCACCAGGTATCGCCCATAAAAATAATGTCTTTATAAGGGAAGGATCTGCTGATGCAGAAACGGTTGAGGCAAATACTCTACTTATAGGTGGTAGTAAATCCATTTTAAAGTACATATTCATTGTGAGTAGAACTACAATTATTCCTATAGTGCCTCCGATAAGTTCTAGTATAATCTGCTGTTTTCTACCATATAATTCATATTCAACATCCGTACCTTTTCCTCTAAGTATCCATCCCGCTTTTAAATCATATCCCATATCGGCAAAAGTGGGTCCTACAGAACTTACATATCCGGTTAGTAATGCAAGCGGAATAATTGGAAACCCAAAGAATATCCCTATTGTCATAAAAATAGTCGTTATTGCAAATGCCGGAAACCATCCTGAGTGCATTGCTGCCATTCCAACTAGAAGCATCGCTGCTGTAGCTGAAAATGTAGACCATATCAACCATAAAATTAATTTACCTAAGCTCATTTCAGAAATAATACCAGAAACTATTGCTAATACAAAGGCTCCTGCTAAAAACAATGCCATTGCTGAAATCAAACTTTTTTTAGTTTCCTTATCTGACCTTGTATATGTTATGGCTTCAGTGCTGTGGCTCTTATTGTCTTTAAGTATAATCATAACTGACTGAATAAGTGCCATCATACCTGCCCCGATCATGACTCCATGAGGTATGTAAGTAGCTCCCAAGTCGAAACCTTTAAAAATAAGATGTGAGTATCCTCTTATCAATAAGCCTACTCCTAGGGCAACCATGGAAAATATATTAGCTATAAATACTATACCAATTCCTGCTGCAGGTAATTTAAAAAAACTTGCTATGCCACCGATTACTAGTCCTTGAAGAAGTCTTTTACCTTTTTCTCCACCTTCATCTCCAGCTTGAATCGCTTGTGCTGTCGCTACTCCAGGTGGCCATGCAGCATCTGCAGGAAAGACTCTACTATCAAATATTTTTCCTATAACTATTATGGATATTGCCAAGCCTAATAAAGATCCTATAGCCATTGGAAATATAAATTCTGTTTTACCAAGTATAAAGAATATGGCAACCGTTAAAAATCCACAGTTAGCAGCAGCAAAGCCCGCTCCGGATACGGATGTTTGTAATAAGTTTTGCCTTTCCAAAGATCTGAATTTATAAAAAGACTTTACAGGTATTCTTGCGATTATCATGGCTACAATGGCCCCGATTAATGAAGTATTAGGTGTGACTCCAACCTTTCCAATTATTTGCATGCAAATAATCGCCGACAGTATAGATAATATAATTCCTAGTATCAGGGTAGGTGCTTCAAATGCACTTACTCTTTTATCATCTACCTTTTTTACATCTCTTGCTTTTTTCATAGTAACCTCCTTTAGCTTTATTTATATGCTATTATATCAAGTTAAAGTGGAGCTTTCCATACATTGTTATCATAAAATAAATACAAGCCATTTATGAACTATCATAAATGGCTTGTATTTATTTATTTTCAATTAAAGTCTTAATTTTAATTCCCAATTGAAGTGCAAAGACATCTTCTGTGTTATTTAGTGAATATCCTGTTATCTCTTCAATTCTGTTTAATCTATATCTAAGTGTTTCAACGTGAATATACAGTTTACTAGCAGTTACAGTTTTGTTAAAATTAGTTTTGAGCAAAGTCTGCAAAGTTTCAAATAATGATGTTTCATTCTCTGTATCATATTCAACTATTTTCTTAACTGTCCTATTATAATACTCTATAATTTCATCATGATCTTTAAGAAGGTAAAGAAGTTTTAAAATTTCTAGATTATTATAATATTCATATCCATTTGTCTTAAACATAGCCGCTAAATATGCTTCATTATACATGGTCCTTATATATCTTATATGATTATATTCTTGAGAAATTCCTATCGATATATTGATTCTCTCTTTTAGTTTATTAATTTCTTTCAATACATTTTTAATTTTAATTTCAAGTTCTTCCTTAGTTAGACCACTTACAAATAATAAAAATGAATCCTCTTTTTTTGTCCAAAGATAATTATATTCATTAAATTCTATTTCAATCATATTTATTATATCTATTTCATCATTATTATATTTTAAACATATTCCTATTATATTTATATCTTTTATCCAATCTAATTCTATCATCACATTATTATAGAAATCTTCAGGTAGACTACCGCTATTTAATAAGATCTGAGTAAATGTATGTCTAATATTTATATGATTCAATTGTTCTATCCTATCAGATTTATACTTTAACGCAATTAGAATAGTACAGTAATCT
>JAUNVF010000035.1 GCA_030537815.1 Tissierellia bacterium
TAGCGGTGATGGTACTGATTTGGCAACGAATTGGGAGAGTAGCACGGCGTCAAACAAAAGGACCCTATGCGATAACGCGTGGGGTTTTTTTATTTGTCAAGATATTGAGTATTATAAAAGTTATTCAATGGAATTTATTTCATATAATTTTCTATGATATACTAATATAAGTAGAGGGGTGATAATTTGGGATAAGCATTGTTTCGAATAGAGAGTCTACTTTAAAAGAAGTAGTCAGTCAATTTAATGAATTATTGGGTGATAAGATAAGTATAGATTCCTACACCCTCGCCGATATATCGGCGAGAATAATTGATGATGATTTAGTAATCTTAACGAGTAGAACAGTATTAAATGAAGCTAAATCACATATATCATCTAATTCTAAAATTCTAATAGCTAGACGTTCTATAAATTATCATGGAATTAGCAAAATATTTAATATAGATGATGGTACTGAGGTACTGTTGGTTAATGACTTAAAAGATTCATCTTTGGAAACCATATCTCTTTTAAAGGCATTGGGCATAGACTTTATAGATTTTTATCCTTATTATCCGGGAATTAAAGAATATCCTAAACTAAAAATTGCAGTTACCCCTGGAGAAGGGAAATTGGTTCCTGATTGTGTCGATAAGATAGTAGATATTAGGACTAGAAAAATCGATTTTACAACATTAGTTGAAGTCTTAATTCATTTCGATTTATTAGACGAAAAAGCAAATTTACTATCTGCAAAATATATTTTAGATATTATAAATCTAATAAAAAATAAAAATAAGATAATGGATATGAGTTTAAACTCTAAAAAACAATTGGAAACTATCATAAATTCTGTTAATGACGGAATAATAGCTTTTGACGAGCATAAAAATATTAAGGCATTTAATTCAATTGCTGAAAAGATTTTTGGCTTTTCAAAGGAATCGATATTATCTGAAGATGAGAATTATATAAACAGATACAAATTATTAGAGAGATTGAAGGGAATTGAAGAAGGCAGAGAAGAATTGATTTCAATTCACGATAAGAATGTCGTAATTAAGAAAAATTTAATTTCACTTCAGGGAAAACAAAAGGGTGAAGTTTTTACATTAAAAGATGTAACGGAAATTCAAAGATTAGAGGAAGAGCTAAGAAGAAAACTTATTAGTCACGATCATTTTGCGAAATACGATTTTAATTCGATTGAAGGGGATAGCGATGCAATAGAAAAGGTCAAAGCTCAATCAAAGAGAATAGCAAAATCAAATTCTCCGATTTTAATTCAGGGTGAAAGTGGTACTGGAAAAGAATTATTTGCTCAAGCAATACATAATTCATCTGATAGAAGGAAAGGACCTTTTGTAGCGATAAATTTTGCTGCTCTCACAGATTCTTTGATAGAGAGTGAGTTATTCGGATATGATGAGGGAGCATTTACAGGTGCTAAAAAGGGAGGGATGAAAGGATTATTTGAGCAAGCTCATGGAGGCACAATATTTTTGGATGAGATTGGAGATTCTCCAATAAATTTCCAGATAAGGCTTTTAAGAGTTATACAAGAAAAGCAGATAAGAAGGATTGGATCTTCTAAAGTTATTCCAATCGATGTGAGAATTATTTCTGCATCAAATAGAAATTTAAAAGATTTGATAGAACAAGGTAAATTCAGAGAAGATTTGTATTATAGATTAAATGTATTGCCATTAAATATTCCTCCATTGAGAAATAGAATTGATGATATAATGACTTTGGCTTTTTCTTTTTATCATAGTTTTAATTTTGGAAAAATCGAGGCGGATATTTATTTTTCAAAGATTAGAGATCATTTATTGAAATATGATTGGCCAGGCAATATTAGAGAATTGAGAAATACGGTTGAATACTTAATGAATACTGTTCCGGATATTGTACCAGATATTGCCGATTTACCTGAAGATTTAAATAAATATAATAGCTTTAATCCAGAGTCGGATAATATCTATTTGAGTATTTTAAAAGAGATAAAAAGATCAAATGATGAGAATATACCAATTGGCAGGAGATCGATATCCAGGGATTTTAATATTCCTGAAAGCCGAGCAAGAAAATTAATATTGTCTATGAAAGAGGATTCACTGCTGAAAGTTTATCGTGGAATCAGAGGTCTTGAGATTACTGAAGATGGATTAAATTATTTAATAAAGGGAGATAAAGGGATTAAAGGGTAATACACCTATTCCCTTTATTTTATTATTTGAAAATTTATGCAGATTATAAAGCTGATAAGTGAATTATTTTATAAATAATGCATAAAATAAATGGCATATTTTTTGCTTTTATATAAGACTGAAACAATTTGACAAAATATTAGATATTATTTTAAAGGAGGTTAATATGGGTTCTGACTACAAAAAGTTTGAAAAGAAATGGATATTGATATTTTTTGGAATGTATATATTAGTTATGCTGCCAATTCCATTTTTCTACAGTACAAAGTATATACCTTCAATAAAAGGTATACGTCTATTTCTCGTAGGATGGATAGTTCACACTTTTGCAACATTTATACTGATATATATCTATTCGAGAAAAGCGCTTAAAAGAAAAGAGTATCAGATTTTTGACAAAGATGAACAGGAGGTAAATAATGGGTAATACAGTTCAAGCTACACCTCTTCCTTTTTATTTGGTGCTGGCATTTTATTTGGTAGGTATGGCTTTTATAGGTTGGTATGCTTCTAAAAAGACAACCAGCTTGAGTGAGTTCTTCGTAATGAATGCAAAAGCAGGAGCTATAGTGAGTGGTCTTGCATATTTTGCGACTCAGTACAGTATGAGTACTTTTATGGGAGTTCCCGGTACAATTTACAGCGTGGGTTATCCCGGATTAGCTGTATCGGTTCCCGGATTAGTTTTCAGTATGATAATACCTGCGATTTTAATGGGTAGGAAACTTATTGTTATAGGAAGAAAATACGAATTCTTAACTATGGCAGATTATTTAGCTGATAGATATCAATCTAATTCTATCAGGATTTTATTAGCAATTTTAATGATAATATTTTTAATACCGATGATGGGCGCTCAAACTATAGGAGCAGGAGTAATCGTAAATGTATTTACAGGTTTACCCGTATGGGTCGGCATAGTCGGGATGGGGATTATAGTAATAATTTACTGTATGGCCGGTGGAATCAGAGGCGCTATGATTACAGACGTAATTCAGGGTTCTTTAATGGTAGGAACTGCAATAATAACATTTATACTCTCCATTAAACTTGGTGGAGGTCTTTCAAATATAAATGAAACATTAGCGGCTACAAATCCTGATATGTTATCATTCCCCGGTGCAAATAACTATATGCCATGGCAGAATTATGTTTCACAGATAGTTTTATGGAGCTTTTTCACAATGGGGCAGCCTCATTTATTTACTAAGTTTTTTGCGATGAAAGACCATAAGGTAATGTTTAAAGCGATTCTTTTAGGTACTGCTGGTATGTGGCTTGCCGCAACTCTAATTGAATGGTCAGGCGTTAATGCGAATATATTTATTCAAGGTCTTACAGGAAAAGATGTCGATAATATAGTTCCGCTCATATTACAAAAGGGATTAAATCCATTTGTAGCATCCCTTTTCATAGCAGGTATAGTTGCGGCGGGTATGTCGACAATTGATTCAGTTCTTATAATGTCTACCGGAGCTATTACTAGAGATTTATATCAGAAAGTTATAAACAAGGATGCAACAGATGAAGATATTATGAGAATATCTAAAAAAGTAACCATAGTTATTGGACTGGTAGTTATTTTATTTGGTGTATTTAGACCAGCTAGTATATTCCAGATAATATTATTCTCATTTGGAGGTATGGGAGCATTTGTAATCCCTGTCTTATTTGGAATGTATTGGAAAAGAGCTACTATTGAAGGTGCAATTTCTTCAGTTATAGTTACGGTTGTATTGATGATTTTGATAACATTTAAATTTGAATCTCTGTCATTCGGTTTTCACCCTCTTATAGTTTCGTCTATAGTAGGTACTATCGTAATGGTTGTAGTAAGCTTATTAACAAAAGCTCCTTCAGAAGAAGTTATAAACAGACATTTCAATTATCTTGAAGGAATGGTAAAATAGGAGGAATTATGAAATTATCATCATTATCTTGGAAGCAGGCAGAAGAGAAATTCAAAGAAGATGTGGTTGTCATTTTACCGGTAGGATCTCTTGAAAATCATGGAACCCATGGACCTTTGGGAACAGATTTTTTAATCCCGGAAAGATTGAGCGAGATGATAGCCGAAAAAACAGATGTAATTGTATTACCGGTAATGCCATATGGAGTTTGTCCACATCATAAGAATTTTCCGGGAACAATAAATATAGGATATGATGCTTTAGTTATGGTCGTTAGGAAGATTGCATTTTCATTATTAAAGCAAGGAGTAAGGAGATTTATTTTTCTAAATGGACATGGAGGAAATGACCCTGCATTAGATACCGTTGCACTTGAAATTTATAATGAAGGAGGAATAGCCGCAACAGTAGATTGGTGGGTTTTAGCCGGGGATATAGATGAGAGATGGCGAGGTGGTCATGCAGGAGGACAAGAAGCATCTGCGATGTTATATGTCGATCCTGATTCTGTAAATCTTGATGAAGCACTTCCTTTGGAGTACAAAAATCTAACAGATAATCTTAAATGCATCAATATAAATACAGTTGAGTTTAATAATGCCAAGATTAAAATTATGAGAGATGTTAAAGATGTGGTGTATAGCGGATGGTTTGGAAAAGATGATCCTAAGGACGCAACATTTGAAGAAGGAAAAGAAATGCTGGAGAGAACATCAAATTATCTTATTGAATTTATAGAAGAATTTAAAAAAATCGAATTAAAGAGATAGGAGATATCCTTGGATGATTTATTAGAAAATATAGAAGAGTATTTGAGCAATATAGTTGAACATGATAGATTATCAGGAGGAGAAGGAGAATCTAAAGCTATAGATTATATAGCCTCCGAACTGGATAAAGATAATATAAAGAATACAATTCTATATTATGATGCCTTAATAAGCGATCCGATAGAATCTGTTCTTTATTATACCAATACCGAAGGAAAATATAAAATAGAATCTAAGACGAGGAGCTTTTCAAAATCTACTAATTTAGAAGAAGTCAGAGGAGAACTTATCTACTTGCATGAAGATAAGCTTATAAAATCAGCATCAGAATTTAATCTTAAAAAGGATCTATTGCAATTGGATTTAGTAGGAAAAATAGTCATAAGTGAATCTCTCAATCCAGTATCTATTCTGGAGATTGAGAAGCGGGGTGCTATAGGATTTATTAACTACTGGAAAGGCGACGAGGACTTAATACATGAAGGAATTTATAATCTTATCTGGGGGATGCCTAATGTAAATCAATTAGACTACTATATAGATATTCCCATAGTTTGTGTGAATAAAAGAGATGGGCATAGATTAATAAAAGAAATAAATAATAATATAGTAGTATATATGTCGACATTGCTAGAAAAAAGAATTAAAAAAATTCCAGTCTTGATTGCTGAAATAAATGAAAATAGTGATAGATTTTTATTATTAGGAAATCATATAGATTCTTGGTATTATGGTGCTACAGATAATGGAACAGGTAATGCACTAGCATTGGCAATAGCCAAAAAAATAAATAGTGAAAAAGATAGATATAGCATAGGATTGAAAATAGCCTGGTGGTCGGGACATTCAAATGGTAGATATGCCGGATCTTCTCTATATGCAGTTGGAAAATATAAAGAGTTAAATGACTCATGCCTCGCCTATATGAATATAGATATGCCGGGCTTGAAGGGAGCATATAATTATAAGAGATTGAGTTCAGGTCCTGATTTAATTCATATAGAAAAAGAAGCGGTAAAAAAACTAACTGGTCAAGATGGCAAATATTTTGGAAAGATCAGAGGTTGGGATCAATCCTTTCAAAATATCGGAATATCTCCTCTCATGATATGGGCCTCTACTTTGGAGGATGGACATGAGTACAGTACAGCTGGTACTTTTATGACTTGGTGGTGGCATACAGAAAAAGACATATTAGAATACTTTGATAGAGATGTGTTAAATATGGATGCAAAAATATATTATGAAGTCATAAATAACTTTTTATCTAAGGGACTCGATTCATTTAATATATCGAATCTCATAGATAAAATAATCGAGATATTTGAAAATATCAAATATATGTATTCAGATTTGATTGATTTAGATTTGATTATAGATGATCTCGAAAAGATAAGAAAAACAAATATTTGCAATGCTGATGTCAAAAGCGAAAATAAACTCAAAATTATAAGATATCTTAATAGAATTTACTACTCTGCTAAATCATCTCATCTTCAGGACTATAGTGTGGATGAAGGAGAGATTCCTGGTCTAGTTGAGCTTCTAAAAATTTACGATAATATAGATGATAGATTTAATAAGGAAATTTTGAAAAACCAAATTATGATTGAAAAAAATAGAATTATAGAGATTTTGTCTATTTTAAAAATATTGTCAAATTGTTAATAGGATTCCCCGGCATAGCCGGGGAATTTTATTCTTCTTTCATTTCTTCGATTTTTTCTTTGTTTTGAACCTGATGAGCTTCGAGAACTTTTTCTTTGTACATCTCAATGACTTCTCTATCTGTTTTGTTGGAGAAATTATCGCTGCTCTTATCATCGAGATATTCCAAGAATTTCTTTACATGCATTCTGTTTTCAAATGTCGCATTTCTCATCGTGTTTTCGAGAGCTTTATACACTGCCAGAACGACGGAAAGGTCTTCTTTTCCATATATTATTATCTGGTAGAATGTCAAGAAAAGGTCGTGGTCAAAATTAAAACTTGGATAAATCAATTTGCTCTTCGACTCTTCATCGGATTTTTCAGAATAATTTCCATTGATTTCTGAAAGTTCAGAAGTTAACATTCCCAAAATATTTATACATTCTCTCGCCGTATTAGGATCATTTATACCGGGTGAGATCGCTCTTAAAGCGACGTCTACAATTTTTTCTATCGCAAATAGATAGTCATAGCTTATGTCTCTTGTCGACTGAAGCGTGAAGTGATTGTTCATCTTTTCTATTATATTCTCGTCAATCTCTTCATCTTTAGAGTATAGAGTAGCTATGGTTTCGCTTCTAACTACAAAATCTCCATTATTAGGATGTATTATAAGAGTATAGTCGCCTTCCTTTATATCATTGAAGATAGCGTCATATGCGACAAGCTCAAGATATCCGCTCGAGTCGGATAGTATCGGGTATTCGTATTTGTAGTCTTTTACATCATAAGAGTATATGGCCTTTGATTTTTCATGGTATTTTTTTGCATTTTTTATGCTGTCATCGGCTTCTTCATGAAGTTTGGTTATTAGATTGCTAGCTTGTATCGAAGACGAAACTTTATTTACAAATATTGCAAAATATATCATACATAATATAGCATAAAAAACTCCTATAGATGCAGATACTACCTGGTCTGAACCGAGAGATTTTCTCATGAAAAGTAGGGAAGATACTGAATAGAAGAAACCTCCCATGAACATTCCAAGAACCTTTAATGTTATCTTTTCATTTAGAAAGTTTTCTACAACTCTCGGTGAAAAATCCGATGAATACATCGTGAGCACGACCATGGTGGTCGAAAAGGTAAATGTCGTGATCGACAATAGCGAACCGACTAGAGCTCCTAAAATGGTTTGTGCTAAAGATATGCTGGTTAAGAAAATATGCGGTATGTATTTGTGAAATTTATAATACCTCGTATCTATAGCCACTGTTATTAGAAGCAAAATAAATGCGACCAGGATATACTTTAATGGATACATCCAAATCTTATTTTTCTGGTATTTTAATTTTAATTTTTGAATCATCATATCTCTCCTTAATAATAGTAGCCTCTCTATCATACCTTAAATTCACAAATTTTTAAAGTATAAATAGATTTATATCGTCTATAAATTTCATAATTTGATTATAAATAATATTAACGCAAATAAAATATATTATAGAATACATAGTTAAATTAAAATACATAAATAAACAATACAAAGCATTAATATCGTGATTTTTATTATATTAAAGCAAAGGCAATTAGATAAGTAGTTTATCATAAATCACAATCGACAATAAAGTAAATTTAATGCAAAAACATTTGTATTTCAATATCTACAGGTGTATACTATTTCTAAGGAATTGTGTTTATTTATTTTTGATTGTCAATGTATAAACAAAGGCAAATCTTTTATATGAATTCAAAAGGAGGCTGACATGAATAAAGATAAATTAGTAGGTTATTTAGCAGCTCTTGCATATGCTATTATAATTGGATTTACTTTTTTGTTTGCAAAAGGGGCTATGGAATATGGATTTATTATTCAATTGGCATATAGGACAACGATTGCATTTATAGCTTTATTGATTATAGCAGTCTTGTTTAAAAAGAAATTATATTATAATAAAAAGAGGATTTTAAAACTTTTATTATTGGGAATTTTATATCCATTATTATTTGTCGGGATTCAAACTTATGGACTTTCAGTGACATCGTCTTTGGAAGCGGGAGTTGCGCAGGCTATGGCTCCGGTCATCACTTTGGTATTGGCTTCTTTTATATTAAATGAGAGGACGAATATACTTCAAAAACTATCTTTAGCTCTTTCTGTCGGGGGTGTCATTTACATAATTTATAGAAAACAAAAATTAAATCCCGATCCCAATTTTTACGGATTAGCGGTATTATTTATAGCGACTATAGCATTTTCTATTTACTCGGTATTTATAAGAAAATTGAGAAATGAATTTACAAATTTTGAGATAATGACTGTGATTATGGCGGAGAGTGCCTTTGTTTTCGTTTTGGCGGCGATAGTATACTGCATTGTGAAGGGAGATATGGGAATTTTAATTAGACCTCTTAATGATAAAAATTTTATAGTTGATATTATTTACCTCGGCCTATTGTCGTCGCTTGCGAGTGGACTTTTGATAAATATGGCTCTAAGGAGGATAGAGGCTTCAAAGGTAGTTGTGTTCAATAATCTATCGACTGTTATCCAAATTTTTTCTGCAAGTTTAATTTTGGGAGAGCAGATATTCTTCTCTCATAAGATAGGATCTTTATGTATTATTCTTGGAGTTTTGGGGATTAATTTTTTGGGTAAAAAGGCGAAGACTGATAAATGATGATTTAAAAACTCCTTAGGGAGTTTTTTTATTACAATAATGTACTGATTAAAAGCTTATTTATATGTTAAAATGATATGGGAGGGATAAAATGACGAGGATATTATTAGTGGAAGACGATACAGCTCTTGCAACGGGGATAGAATATTTATTGCAAAACGAAGGTTATGAGATGGATTTATCTACGACTGTTAAAGATGCAAAAGAGAAGATCAATAATAGGGATTATGATTTATTTATCCTGGATATAGGTCTTCCGGATGGAGATGGTTATGAACTATGCCATTATATAAGAATAGACAAACAGACTCCCATAATATTTTTGACAGCTCGAGATGAGGAGAGAGATGTCGTAAAAGGACTTGAGATAGGGGGAGATGATTATATATCAAAGCCCTTTAGAACAAAGGAGTTAGTCAGTAGAATTAAGTCGGTACTAAGGAGATTTTCGACTCGTATAACTAGCAATATCCTTGTATCGGGCGATATTAAGATAGATCAGCTACAGGCTAGAACTTATTTAAGGGATGAGGAGATCAGCCTAACTCCGTCAGAATACAAATTGCTCTTATTGTATATGAATAATTCTAAAAAGGTAATAACAAGAATAGCCGCTCTTGAGAATCTCTGGGATGTGGAGGGCGATTTTATAAATGACAGCAGTATTTCAGTATATATAAGGCGATTAAGAGAAAAGATAGAAGACGATCCCTCGAATCCTAGGTATTTAAAGACGGCAAGGGGAATTGGATATATTTGGGATGAAGAAGTGAGGCGATCTTAATGTTGAGATCGAAGGAGATGAAGGCTGTATTGATTTGTTTTATAATACTTTTTCTTCTCAATCTGATTACTACTTTTGTAATTGTAGAGTATAATCTGAATTCTATTTCTAAAAGCCTGTCTAAGCAAAATATCGCGGTAGTCGGTGCAATTCTTTCCGAAAATCCCGAGCTTGAAGATACGATTGTGCCCATTGTGACAAAAGAAATTGGAGATCGTGAATTTGAATTGGGAAGGAATGTGCTCGATAAATATAATTATAACGAACTAGTAGGTCATAGAAATCAAATAGCTATTATAAATGGAGCGCCGGATTTTTGGTATCAGATTGTAATTTCGATATCATCTTATTTCTTGATAGGCGTGTCTGTTTTTTTATATAAATCAAGGCAGATTGGCAAAAAAATAGAAAGGCTTTACCTCGCATCTGAAAAGGTAATCAATGGCGATTTTAGAGTGAGGCTGACAGAAGATGGAGAAGGGCCTATAAGTATTTTAAATCATCAATTCAACAAGATGTCTACTATAATCAAGAAGAATTATGAAAATCTTAATCGTGAAAAATTATTTTTGAAAGATACCATATCAGATATATCTCACCAGCTGAAAACACCTCTTGCATCGATAGCTATGTTCAATGAGCTGATGCTCGATGACGAAGATATGGATATTGAGACTAGGAGGGAATTCCTCGAAAAATCAAAATTACAGTATGAGAGAATGGAATGGCTTATAATAAATTTGCTTAAAATCGCAAGAATTGAAGCTGGGGCTATAAAGTTTAAAAAAGACAGAGTAAATATGATGGATGTAGTAAAGGAATCGATCAAAGCTGTAGAAGCTAGGCTTATTAAATGTAGTCAGAAGGTCGTAATCGATTCGCATGACGATGTTTCATTTATAGGAGATTTTGAATGGACTGAGGAAGCTATTTCAAATATCATAAAAAATGCGACTGAATACGCACCTGAAGGCTCTGATATCATCGTTAATATTAGAAAGAGCGCTACGATTAGCATGGTATCGGTCAAGAAT
This sequence comes from Tissierellia bacterium, assembly GCA_030537815.1. Lineage (GTDB taxonomy): Bacteria > Bacillota > Clostridia > Tissierellales > Peptoniphilaceae > Microaceticoccus. The sequence goes on from JAUNVF010000035.1 coordinate 11,025, forward strand.
AGCGGACCACATATCGATGCAAAAGATATAAATTATATATTCAGAAGATTTTATAGATCCGGGTCGAGAAAGGATTCTGTCGGAATAGGTTTAAATCTTACTAAATCTATCATAGAGGGGCAGGGTGGAATAATATCGGCGAGAAATGTCACTGATGGCGTCGAGTTTACGATTTCATTTATGAATCCTGAAAATATAAATACAGTTGCCAGAAGTATTTTAGATAAAGAGGAAATTAAGATATGATTGTGATTAAAAGCGTAAATCTATCAAAAATATACAGAACGGGAAATATTGAAGTTCACGCCCTAGATGATGTATCGATAAATGTTGAAAAGGGAGAATTTATAGCTATAACCGGGCCTAGTGGCAGCGGAAAGTCGACTCTACTGCATCTTCTCGGCGGCGTAGATACACCGACAAAGGGGAAGGTATTCATAGACGGTATAGATATCCATGCCCTATCCGACAATGATCTATCTATTTTTAGGAGGAGAAGGGTCGGATTTATTTTTCAGTTTTTTAATTTGGTACCAGTGCTAAGTGCCGAAGAAAATATACTGCTTCCGGTCTTGCTCGATAGGAGAAAGGTAGATGAGATATACACGGAGGATTTATTTACTTCACTAAATTTGAATGACAGGTTGAATTTTTTACCAAGTCAATTATCGGGAGGAGAACAACAAAGAGTAGCAATTGGGAGAGCATTGATAACTAAACCTTCGATAATACTCGCAGATGAGCCGACGGGTAATTTAGATACAGTTACGAGCAAAGAAATCGTCGATTTGCTTAGGATATGTGCAAAGAGATTTAATCAGACGACTATAATGATAACTCATGATCCCAATATAGCTTCTCAAGCGGATAGGATAATTTCGATAGAAGACGGAAAAATAATCAGGTGATAAGATGAATATTTCAGGAATATCTCTAAAATATATAAGGCAACATAAGATCAGAACGATTTTAAGCATTATAAGCATAATTATTTCCGTTGCTATGCTCACCATGCTTGGAAGTATGATAATGGGATTTAGAGATTTGGTTTTATTTGATTATAAGAGCATGTATGGATATAATGAAGCGAATTTAATCGATATAGACTACGATATATACAAGAAGCTCAATTCCAATATCGATATAGATAATATCGTCTTGTCTAAGAAGGAAGGTGCGATTAATAGTTTAATTTACAAGGATGGTCAAAGGGAATTTTATCCATATGAAGAAGATTCAAAAACGGAATACAGGATTCGATCGATTGGAGAAGGGGCTGAAAATATATATCCCGATCTCTTAAAGGAAGGTCGATTTCCTAAAGGACCTGATGAAGTAATAGTTTCTGAAGAGGTATTCAGAATGGTCCCAAAGCCTGAAATTAATAGCGATATGCAGATGCAAATCGCCATGCAGAGCGAAGAGGGAATCGAAATCTCCGATTATAAAAATTACAAAATAGTCGGCATAATGGATGAAGATAAAACTCTGGTAATGGAAGATCAAATTATGACCGGTCTGGATAAAGAAGATAGATCAGGTTTATTTGAAGCTTATATTTTTACCGGGGATAAGATAGCCGTCGATATGAATATAAAAACCATATGTGCTAAATTGGGTATAGATCCGGAGAAAATAGTTGTTAATCCTGTATATATGAGCGATGATTCTTTAAAATTGATTAATTTAATTATTGTTTTTGCAGGATCTATATTTATTCTCATAATCGGAGCTTCGACTTTTGGCGGAATATATACGGTTTTTAATATCTCATATGCCCAAAGGCAGCGCCAGTACGGATTGATGAGGGCCATCGGGGCGACAGAAAAGCAGATAAAGGATATAAATAAAAGAGAGATCTTGATATTATCAGCTTTGGGCATACCCTTAGGAATTATAATAGGTTATTTTTTATTATCTATAATGTTTAGCAGTCAAAACAAGGATGTCTTTGATATGCTCGGATTTAATGATTTTAAATTTAAATTATATCCGCAGCTCATGATATTTATATCGATAATATCGCTGGCTACGATATATCTTTCAGTTTACAGTGCATCTTTTAGTAAATCAAATTTATCTCCGGTGGAGACGATAAGGAGGAGCGACTTCGACGGGGTTAGAGTAAAAAACAAAAAATATCCCTTCACTAAATTATTCTTCGGAATGGAAGGGTATATAGCTAGGCGGAATATAGATAGGACGAGAGGCAAATTCTTTTTGTCATCCGTTTCGATTGCTGTCACCATAACTATTTTCGTATCATCTGTATATGCTACAGATATGTTTAAGAAAAATCTCGAAAATTACAGAGATGTTCCTGATTATATAATCAGCTATAATCGAAAAACCGATGATATCATGGATCAGGCTTTTAAAGCTAAATTGATGAATATAAAGGGAGTTAAAGAAATCAGCGGCTATTATTATTTTCCGGTATCAGTAGATGCGAATATCGAGGGAGAACCTGATATTTTAACGAAAAGATTGGCAAATGAAAGAGTGGAGGGAGATCTTTATACTATTTTCGGCTCTCGGCTCTATATAATGACAAAAGAAGATATAAAAAAGAAATTCATTGTAGATGACGAAGAATTAAATAGAGTAATTGAAGATGGATCGGCTTTTTTGTATATTGAGGAGTATAATAATCTATGGGATATAGATTTTATATCGGGTCAAGAGATCGGGATAGGTCTTTCTTCAGAAGATTATTTTAGAATTCCCATAAAAGATTATAAAATTAAATACTCAAATCCAAAGATGGAGTATCCACCTGGAATAACCATACTCATGCCAGCAGAAGTCGCATCAAATTATATATCTAATGACTTTTTAGTAAATATTCTCTATTATATGGATCTCAATTTATATGAAGGAGAAGATAATAAAGAGATTGACGATTTTCTCGATACGAGAAGGGATTTGAATATATCCAGAAATATCGATGAAAAGTATAAAAGAGATAATCAGCTTAAAACTATGAAAAATTATCTATACGGATTTTCAGCTTTGATGGCATTAGTTTCGGCAATAAATATAATCAATTCCATAGGTTCAAATATGATTACGCGAAAAAAAGAACTTTCTCTATTAAAAGCCATAGGAATGAACAGGTCATCATTTAAAAATATGATGAGAATGGAGGCTGTCTACTACAGTATATTGGGAAGTATATTGGGATTTATATTCAGTTTTGTGACGACTCGGATATTAAATGAAGCATTCAATATAATAAATTATGAGATGACTAATTCGGGAATTTACAAATATCCATTTGGAAGCTATTTATTAATAGTAATCGTGACTATAATCATCGTCTATCTTTCATGTATAATAGCCATGAAAAGAGTTGTCGGCTCTGATCTTATAGGGAATTTAAGAAATGAATGAGGGGGATAATAGATGGATAAATTTAAAGAGGGAAGAAATAGTTTAAAAGATTATGATAGAGATATCATAGATTTCTCCAAAACAGATCAATTTAGAGGAATTGAGATGCCGGCTCTTGAAAAGGAAATAAGAGACGGAGATGAGATAATAAGATTAAATCATATAAATCCTCAAGATGCACCTAATATAGATTTGAATAAGGCGATATCCGGTAGAAAGTCAATTAGGAAATACAAAGATAAAAGCATGACATTGGAAGAAATTTCATATTTATTATGGGCGAGTTATGGAATTAGAGAAATAAAGGGAAAATCAGTATTTAGAAATGCACCTTCCGCAGGAAATAGACATGCGATAGACATATATATAAGCGTACATGATGTATCTGGATTAAAAGAGGGAATATACAGATATCATCCGATTGAAAATATATTGGTTCACATCAGTTCGCCCGAAGACCTCAGGTTTAAAATGGCAAAAGCGGCGAGGAATCAGCCCATGGCGGGTAATTCACAATTGACATTTATCTGGGTCGCAGTTCCATATAGGATGGAGTGGAGGTATTCATATGCCTCGTATAAAGTTATCGCATTAGATGCCGGTCATATCGCTCAGAATTTATATCTAGCAGCAGAGGCGATCGAATCCGGAGTTTGTGCGATAGCTGCATATGATCAGGACTATAGCGACGAGCTTTTGGGACTAGATGGAGAAGACGAATTTGTAATTTATATGGCGAGTGTAGGAAAGAAATAGCTAAAAAGCAAAGAGGTAAGTAACCCCTTTGCTTTTTATTCGGCAGAATACTCGATTAATTTTTTCTTGAATATTCTTAGATTGATCTTTCTTAAATATATCGCCAAAAATATATGAATCAAAAGAATTCCGATAAATACGATATTTAAAAACTCAAATTTCAATATAAAATAAAGTTTGTATAGTATAAAAATTTGAGCAGCCATATATAATAAAATCATTACCATAACAATAAAAATATTTAGATTTTGTTTTATGGCTTTATGTGGATTATCCCAAACCAATTTAGGATTTATTGTATCGGCTAAAAGACCTACACCACTTGTGAAAACAGATGAAATCGTCAATCCTATAAGATAAGATAATACCGAGAAAAATCCGGGTTTTAATATAAATACTATCAATATAAATGTCGGGGCATTAGATAATAAGCAAAATCCATAAGAGCAGATCAGCCTGCCATTTATTTGATCTTTTGCAGAAATAGGTAGAGATTTCATCAGCCATATATTTTTTCCTTCTCTTGTAATCGAAGTTAGAGCAGATTGCCCTGATGCTGTTAAAATAAAAGATAAATAAAATCCGGCGACTATGAAGAAGATAATTTCGTCGTAAAAAGTCAAATTGAATGGCAATTTAAAATTCATAATCATATCAATAGATACGCCATTTGCGATATTTGATATCAATAAAATAAGAGGTAAGACTAAACCCGTACTTGCTATATTAAAAAAATATATGGGTGTTTTAAATATATCAATAGCATCTTTTTTCGCAATCTCAATTGCAACAGGCTTTTCCTTATAAGATTTATCAAGATTTTTATATTTTCTTTTTGTGATTATTTTATTTGCCAAGATACCTTTTAGTAATGATTTATTTCCTAATTTAATTACCAAAATAAATACAATTGAGCTAAGTACAATTAGAGATACAAAATAAATTATTCTCATTTGTAGGCTATCGCTAAGTATCGACATTACAAGCAATTTTACATAAGGGAAGAATCTGTAAATAATAGATAAAATTTTTTCTACAATTTCTTGTAAATCATTTAGTCCTAAATTCTTGTTATTTAATATGAATTGGATTCCAAAAGATAAAAATATAATTATAAACATGCCGATTGTTTGCAATATATTTTTAATATTTGAAAATTGATTTATAAATCTCATAATCAAGACAATTAAAAATGTCATCAGACTCATTGTAATAAGAGTTATCGCAAATATTCCGATTAAGGATTTAAGATAAAAAATTGGATTTTGATTTGTCGATCTTCCAAATTTTATAAGCATGGGTAGTATAAAAACAATCATTAAAATCAAAGAATTTAATGATAAACTTAATATTTTAGCGGCAAATATACTATTAGTTGAAACAGGAAGTCGCAAAAGTATCTCAATATCCTTGCTGAAATAAAGCTGACTGATTAAAGGTGCGATTCCAAAGATTATTATCATAAATATATATGATATAAAACCTATACTTAAAAATATTTCAGACAAACCCATAAAAATAAAATAATCTGTTACACCTAAAATTAATTTAATAAATAAGAAAGTATATAAAGCTAAAATAGCAAATATAATAGGATATAGAAGCATTTGCTTTCTTGCTTTTTTGTTCTTAAATGCAGCTTTTGGATTTAAAAGAAAACCGAAAAGAAGTAAAAAATCTTTTTTTATTAAAGTCCATAAATTTATCATATCGTAAGCTCCAAGAAAATTTTCTCTAAACTGCCTTCATCTTTTGCCTGTTTTTTAATTTCTTCAAGAGTACCTACCGCAATTATCTTTCCATCTTTTATTATCGCAATTCTATCGCATAATTTCTCAGCCACTTCCATTACATGAGTTGAAAAGAATACGGATTTTCCTTCAGCACAACGATTTCTCATGATTTTTTTTAAATTAAAAGAACTTTTAGGATCAAGCCCTACCATGGGTTCATCCAATATGAAAATATCAGGTTCATGTATAAGGGCGCCAATCAAACAAATTTTTTGCTTCATTCCATGAGAATAAGAGGAAATAAAAGATCCTAAATTATCTTCCATCTCAAAAATTTCAGCATATCTTTTAATTCTTTTTTCTCTTTCATTTTTTGTTATTTTATAAATATTTGAAAGAAAATTAAGATATTGTATACCGGTCATTTTTTCGTAAATATCGGGATTGTCAGGGACATAGCTAAGATGTCTTTTAGCTTCCAAAGAATTTTTTCTCATATCTATGCCTGCAAGATTAATACTGCCTTCATCAGGCTCAATAAGGCCCACCATCATTTTTATGGTAGTAGTTTTTCCCGCACCATTTGGACCTAAAAATCCAAAAATTTCTCCCGGCTTTACTTCAAGATCAATATGGTCTACAGCATATTTATTTCCAAATTTCTTTAAGAGATTTTCAATCTTTATCATAATAACCTCCAACTCTGATAGTTGTTATATATTATATATAACAAGTATCTTTTTGTCAAATAAAACCGGAGATATTATCAAATCTCCGGTAAATTCTAAATTTTGATTTAATTTTAGATTAAAGCAAATTCATATGATTATTTAATGATCTCTACTACTTCAGCTGATTTATCATTTTTATCGATATATTTAAAAGAAATTTCAGATCCCTTTTTCATGAATGGGAGCATATCAGATAATTCAATATTCGTCATGAATATCTTATCTTTATTTTCAAGTATGAAATAATAATGTGTATTGCCGCCGATTACGACATTGTGTATATCGGCAATCTTTCCTTTTTCTTCCTTGATATCCTCTTGATTTATATCCTCATCCAAGTCTATAAATTTTTCTCCGACATGGATTTTATATGCAGCTTCGACAGTATATCCTATCGATACATCTTGGTATTTCTGTGCATCTACAAAGGCATACATCTTTATAAGCCCGGCATTGTCTTTTAGAGAAAGGAAATATGTCGGCTTATCTTGAATATTTAAAAGAAGTGGGAATGTGGCGTCATAGGATTTCTCCTGGACTTCACCTTCGGCCGATGCCATCGCTGAAAACTCCTCTGCCGATGATAGCTTGTAAAATGTCGTGTCCTTGGTTCTCAAATTCACCAATACAAAACCGACATTCGACTGATCGGCGGCTACAGAAGTAATCCCTGTATAGAGGAATACATCGTCATTTATGGCGAGGTAATTATATCCCGCTGTCGGCTGCAATACTCCTTTTTGTGCGAATCGAGAGTTTAAATATCCGGACTGATATTTGCCATTCCATTCGAGTTGCTTAATGATTTGACCTGCAGAGAATACTCTATCTACCCATTTAGGTATTTCATCGAGCTTATAGTAATTTGATTCTCCTGTTATCGCATTGCAGAGGATTGCCCCCTCTACATCATATGCGCCAAACCAAGATATCCTCGGCTTATAAGTGGCTGCAATCCAATACGGAGTCCCGTCTTCATCTATTTCAAAATTTATTTCGGCAAATATAGAAGTGGGATGTCTGAATCTCATATGTCTGGCTATATCTCTAAAAAATAAATCAGATTTTGAATATCTTATATTTTCTTTTGGCTTGTCCAGCCTAGCAGATCCGTCTATCATATCGACGACGAGATAATTGGGGAGTCCTGCCCTGTGATTGGTGAGCCATTTTAATAGACCATTGTATTCGAGGGGAGTTACTCTTATTGGATTTCCCTTATAATTAATTTGAGTATAAGACTCGTCGATATTGAATTGAGATACTAGGTCAAGCAATTCTCCCATCTTTCTGCTTCCCAATCTGATTGCGGTATCTCTGTCGACTGTGGGAATTTTATTATATGGTATTTCTGCTATATCATTTTTAAAGTCCCCGTCTTTTTTCTCGATTATATTGGCATATCTCTTAGCATTAAAAAATTCTATTGAAGATAAGCTCAATGCTCCGATTAAGATGGCAATAGCAATAAGTGCAATAGATATTTTTTTAAATATCTTAAATATCGGTCCCAAAATCAGGCTCGAATAAATTGCTATGATATAGAAATATATCCAAAATTGAAAAGAATGCCAGTTAATTGGCGGGAGCAATAAATAAAACAATACTAAAGCGACTATGGGTATGCTCAATATAAGAGATTTTTTAGGCATTTTAATATTTTTAAATGGATTTTCAGGTTTTTTCATATTTTCATTTATATTAAAACCGCCTTTAAATTTAAAAAAATCTTTCAAAATAATACCTCCTTATTCTAACTAATACAAGTATATAACTTTATGGAGCAAAATTCATCATATTTATATTTTTTTATTATTTTAAATGAAAAGTTCTGATTAAATCAAAATTATCTTTGAAAGTTAATTAAAACAAAAGTCTATGTAAAATCTTGCAAAAACTTAATTATAATAACTTTTTGATTAGTATATTTCGATTTGATATGGTAGAATTATTGTGAAAAAATGAATGTACATAAAGGAGAGAATGATGAATTTTTTCAATTTTCTGTCATTAATTGGAGGACTGGCTCTATTTCTTTACGGAATGGATACGATGACGAGCAGTTTAAGTAATATTTCAGGTTCTCAGATGAAGGCCATCATGAAAAACCTTACTTCCAATAAATTGAAGGGAGTACTTTTGGGAGCGGGAATAACAGCTTTAATTCAGTCGTCTTCAGGAACTACTGTAATCGTAGTGGGTCTGGTAAACTCAGGAATTATGACTTTAAAGCAAGCGGTCAGCGTTATAATGGGAGCTAATGTCGGTACGACGATCACTTCTTGGATACTCAGTTTGACATCACTTTCGGGCGACAGTTTTATAGTTCAGATGTTTAAACCATCTTCTTTTTCGCCAATATTTGCAATGATAGGTGTCATATTTTTAATTACGAGTCATACTGAGAGAAGGATTGAGATAGGGAAAGTTCTTTTGGGATTTTCGGTTTTGATGTACGGAATGCAGACCATGAGTCATTCAATGGGGCCACTTGCAGAAATGCCGGAATTTGCAGGAATACTCACGATTTTTTCTAATCCGATTCTGGGTATAATCGCCGGTGCGGTCATAACGGCGATAGTTCAGAGTTCATCGGCCTCTGTCGGTATACTACAGTCATTGGCTGCGACGGGCATAGTAAATTATGCGACGGCGATGCCGATAATAATGGGGCAGAATATCGGTACATGTGCAACAGCTCTATTATCTACTATCGGTGCGAAGAGGAATGCAAGAAGGGCGGCTATAATACATCTACTATTTAATATGCTCGGGACGGCATTATTTATGGCAGGATTTTATATCATAAATGCGATCAAGCCATTTACATTTATGTCATCGTCGATCAATCCCGTCGGAATAGCGATAGTTCACACTCTTATGAATCTAATAACGACGGCAGTACTCCTTCCCTTATCGAGATTGCTAGTTGAATTGGCGACTAAATTTGTACCATTTACGGATGAAGATTATGAAGAAAGAGATTTGGAATTTCAAAGGCTTGACGACAGGCTTTTAGATTCTCCGAGTCTTGCACTTCAGCAGAGTTTCGATCTTTCAGTACAGATGTTTGCATTTTCAAGAGAGGCTCTTGCATTATCCGTTGAGCTTTTAGAGGATTTTGATAAAGACAAGTTTAAAAAGGTCAGATCATTAGAAAATAAGGTCGATAGATACGAGGACAAGCTCGGGACATATATGGTAAAAATCACGACAAAGACATTAATCAATAAAGACTCAAGACTCCATACCATAATATTGCAATGCATCGGAGATTTTGAGAGGATTGCAGACCATGCTAGAAATATAGCAGAATCAGCAAGAGAAATGGAAGAAAAGAAAGTAGATTTTTCAGAACAGGCAAAAGAAGAACTCAATATATACTCTAAGGCGGCATTGGATTTAGTCGATGAAACTCTTCAGGTTTACAAGACTAATGATGTCGTATTAGCTTCAAGTGTCGAGCCATTTGAGGAAGTTATAGATTATATGCATGACGAGATGAAGGCCAGACATGTCGACAGGATAACGGAGGGTTCGTGCTCAATCGAGATGGGCTTTATATTATCGGATATAACGACGAGTCTTGAGAGGATAGCGGACCACTGTTCAAATATTGCAGTATCAGTGATAACTGTAAATGCTGAAGTCTACGAAACGCATAGATATTTGAATCATGTCAGCAAGGACAGTGAGGCATTTATAAGAGAATACAAGCGAAACAGAGAGAAATATCAGCTGCCGCTTAAAAGAGAATATGAAAAAATTAAAAAAGAGGATAAAAAATCTTCAAAAAAATCTAAGGGAATGTCTTCCAAATCTAAAAAATCTGACAAAAAAGGCGAGAAGCGCAAGATAGATGTCGAAGTTAAAAAAATGGAAGTACCTTTCTAAATAATCATAGCAAAATCCACAAGTTCAGTCTTGTGGATTTTTAGCTACATTCTTTACAATATCCATAAATCATAAATCTATGATCGACTATTGTGAAGCCTTTACCGTCCAGTATTTTCTTATACCTGTCTATGGGACATTCTAAATCGATAAGTTTATGGCAATTTAAGCAAATACCATAATGTTTGTGCTTTTCTTCAGTAGTGAGATAATGAGCTTTTTCGCTTCCGGGTATAATCGTCTTTGAAATAAGGTCGGCTTTTTCTAAAACTTGTAGAGTCCTGTAGATAGTAGAGAGCCAAACTTCATTCTCGTCCTCCTTTAGGCAATCGAAGATCTCACTAGCTGTAAGCGGTCTTATTGCATTTTCAAGAACTTCATACACCAATCTCCTCTTTTTAGTCATTTTAAATTTATCAGTCATATCCAGCTCCTTATATCAAATTCTATTCCTTTTAACTATTATAATAATAATCAGCATGATAATACAAGTCATTACTATTGTAGCACCGGGCTTGAGCCCAATATAAAATGATAACACAAGTCCTACAATTGTTCCAATCACAGCGAATATGACTGAAAGTATGCATGTCTGTCTATAATTTTTTGATATCTGCATTGCAGAAGCTACGGGAATTACCATCATCGAAGAGACTATCAGCGTTCCGACAGTCCTGGCAGCTATCGATACAGTTATCGCCGTGAGAACTGTAAATATAAAATTCGTCGTCTTTACCGGAACTCCTTGGAGATTTGCCCCTCTCTCATCTATGGCTATAAAAAATAATTCCTTATGTAATAGTATCAAAGAAGTCAGCACTATCAGAGCTGTACAAATTACAAATATCAATTCAAAATCCGTTATTGCAACTATGCTTCCGAAGAGAAAGCTGTTGAAACCTGTCGAATTTTTTACAAATCCCGATAATATCCCCGCTAAACCAATTCCGGCAGACATTATGATGGCGATAGACATCTCAGAGTATTCAGGGAATTTTTTTCTAATAGCTTCGATGCTTAAAGATGCTAGAAGTGTCGCAAAGACAGCACCTAAAACCGGATTAAATCCAAATGCCAGGCCTGCTGCGACCCCCGTAAGAGATGAATGGGACAGAGCATCGCCCATCATAGAAAGCCTCTTTAATACGACGATCACTCCTATCAAAGGGATTATAATCGCTAAAATAGAGCCGACTATAAAGGCTCTTATCATAAAATCATATTGAAATATATTAACCATTCATATCCCTCCCAATTCCAATTTTAGGATGAATATGCCTATGCGAGATTTCACATTCAACCTCGGATTTTGAAAGCTCGAGTAGATTTGCATCCTCTATGCAGAATATCCTGTTTACAAATGGAAAAACATTTACCATATCATGAGTTATATTTAATATGGTTATATTTTTTTCTCTATTTAAATCTTTTAAAAGCTTGTAGAAATTCTCGGTTGACTTTGAATCGACTCCGGTTGTAGGTTCATCTAAGACTAAAAGTTCCGGATCGGATACAAGAGCTCTGGCAAGTAAGACCCTCTGCTTTTGACCGCCGGAGAGTGAATTCATCGAGCTGTAGATTCTATCTTCCATTCCGACGAGTTTTAGAGTATCCCTTATTTTTTCCTTATGCTCAGCTTTTAAGAAACCAAATCTTTTTATCTTAGAATATAAATTCGTGGATACCAGCTCAAATACAGAGGCGGGAAAGGAGGCTCCTTTCCCGATCCCCGTTTGAGGAACATAGCCGATTTTGCTATTTGAGTAGGTCCTCTTGACCTCTTTGCCAAATAGTTTTAAATCGCCTTTAGAAAGAGGAAGTTCAGATAATAATATCTTGATCAATGTGCTTTTTCCCGCTCCATTTGAACCTATAATTGCGACAAAATCACCTCGGTATATTTTGATATTGAGATTTTTTAAGACTTCATGATCAGAGTAAGAAAAATACAGATCTGATACTTCAATTATCTTTTCCACTACTTTAAAGCCTCCTTGATAGCTTCAAGATTTTTTCTCATGACAGAGAAATAATCATCGCCGGACTCGACCTCTTCCTTAGTTAAAGACTCCAATGTATTTAATACCATGGGCTTTGCTCCTGTCGCCTTTCCAATTGAATCTGCAACTTTTGAACCCGATGTAGTTTCAAAAAATATGACTTTCACATTATTATCTTTTACAAAATCTATTATTTCGGCCATTTTTTGTGGAGTCGGTTCAGATTCAGGTATCAGCCCTTCAATTCCTATCTGATTTAATCCATAGTCTTTTGCAAGATATCCAAATGCTTCATGCGATACCACGATATCTCGATTTGGTAGCTTCTCTATTTCTGTTTTAAATTCTTTATCGAGTTTATCGAATTCTTCGCTGTATTTTTTGTAATTCGATTTATAGTAATCAGCATTTTCAGGATCTTTTTCGCATAGTCCCTTCATTATATTTTCCATTTCTCTTTTAGCAAGAGATGGGCTTGTCCAGATATGTGGATCGAGTCCACCATGGTGGTGATGATGTTCATGACCTTCTTCTTTTGCATGATCTTCACAGCAGGCGTCATGATCTTCGTGACCTTTTTCTTTAGCATGGTCTTCAC
>JAUNVF010000036.1 GCA_030537815.1 Tissierellia bacterium
TTTTTTGCTTCTCTTTTTACGACCTCGTCAAGATATACATTTTCAAACATATATGCTCTCAATTTCATCGTCGCATCATTAACTTCTTCACTCATTTTTACTTCAGGTTTATCGATACTGTTTTTTACTATATCGACTACCATTGTATTAATCCTCTCTCCATGGCTCTTACCGAGTACTTGTGTAAGATCCCGAGGAAGATCTTCTTCCTTGATTATACCTGCCCTAATAGAATCATCTATATCATGATTTATATAGGCAATTCTATCAGAAAATTTTATTATCCTTCCTTCTAAAGTATTTGCCCTATTTTCTCCAGAATGATTGAGTATACCATCCCTAACTTCATAGCAAAGATTTAGACCCCTTCCCTTGGAGCCCATTTCGAGAAAATCTACAACTCTGAGCGATTGTTCGTAATGCCTAAATCCTTTAGGATTGATGCTATTCAACACATCCTCTCCAATATGTCCAAAAGGTGTATGACCTAAATCATGTCCTAAGGCAATCGCCTCGACCAAGTCTTCATTTAACATTAGAGCTCTCGCCAATGTCCTCGCTATCTGTGAGACTTCGAGAGTATGAGTAAGTCTGGTTCTATAATGATCTCCTTCAGGGGAAATAAAAACTTGCGTCTTGTGTTTTAATCTCCGGAAGGCCTTTGAATGTAGTATTCTATCCCTATCCCTTTGATAACAGGTCCTTATCTCACATTCTTCTTCTAATTTTCTTCTGCCCTTGGAATTAATTGATTTAGACGCATATTTTGATAAAGAATCCTCTTGTCTCATTAATCTGTCTCGTATTCTCACGACAATACCCCCGATTCTTAATATACCCTTATTTTAATAATTGTATACATTTTATCTTCAATATTTAAATACTAATCGGGATAATGGGTATATAGTCTATAGAAAGTTGGTAGAATGGATGTGATATATTTGAGATATGCCGACTATCAAATAAGATTAGATAGGGATTTTGTCAAATGCAAATTATGCCCACATGAATGTAAGATTCCTCCGGGAGGTAAGGGGATTTGCAATATAAGAAAAAATATAGACGGAAAACTCTACTCCCTTAATTATGGAAAAGTTTTAAGCTATGCCGTCGATCCTATAGAGAAAAAGCCACTCGCACGATTCCATCCCGGCAGCTTTATAAGCTCGGTAGGTACAAGCGGTTGCAATCTAAAATGTGATTTCTGTCAGAATCACGAATTAGTAAACTGTCGATTGCCAAATTATGAAATTAGTCCTGCAGAGCTACTGAAATTAGTTAAAAGAGATAATACCATCGGATTGGCTTATACATATAATGAACCAGGTATCTGGTATGAATTTGTCTTAGAAATGGCAAAGCTAATTAAGGGCGAAAATCTTATCAATGTCTTTATTTCAAATGGATATATTCAAAAAGAACCTTTTGAAAATCTCGGAATATATTTGGACGCAGTTAATATAGACCTCAAGTCAATGAATCCGAGTTTCTATAGAGAAATATGTGGAGCAGACCCGAATCCCGTTATACAGACTATCAAGACAGCGACAAATATGGGAATCCACGTAGAGGTTTCAACCCTACTGATATCGGGACTGAACACATCAACCGAAGAAATTAACGAATTGGCGAAATTAATAGCAGAAATAGATGAAAATATACCTTTACATCTGTCGAGGTATTTTCCTGCTCATAAGAGGAATGCTCCACCGACACTCGTCACAGATTTATTTAAGGCTTATAGCATCGCAAAAAAATATTTAAAATACGTTTATTTAGGTAATATATAATAGAAAAGAGGTTAATTATGACATTAAAAGCCGGTTTTTTAGCACCACATCCTCCTATAATAATAAAGGAGATAGGAAAATCCGAAATATCAAAATGTATATCTACTGTCAAATCTATGGAGAATTTATCTGAACAAATCGGCGAATTGAATCCGGATAATATAATTATAATCTCTCCACATGGACCTTTATTTAAAGATGCCGTCAGCATAATAGGAATAGAAGACCTATCCGGTTCCTTTGCTGATTTTGGGCATCCAGAACTTTCGTATAAATTCAAGAATAATTTAGATTTTGTCGAGAAATTATATGAAAAATCATTATCGGAAAATATCCCCTGCGTCGTAGTGGATGAAAATTTTAATTATTACAGTAAGGGTCTGGATCATGGGACTCTCGTGCCACTGGAATTTATAATCAAAAATTGCAATTCTTTTAAATTGATTCCTATCAATTACGGCCTTATCGAAGATCATGATCTGATATCCTTTGGAAGATTGATTTACGATTTGATCAAGTCATCAGAAGAGTCATATATTGTGATTGCCAGCGGAGATCTTTCTCATTCTCTAAAGGACTATGGTCCTTATGACTTTACACCTGAAGGCCCTGAATTTGATAAAAAAATATTGGAGTCCATAGAGAACTCTAATTTAAAAGCCATTCTTGATTTAGATAAGGATTTGATTGAAAATGCACATCAATGCGGTTATAATTCATTACTGATACTTCTCGGAGTACTTTCAAATACAAAATATAAATCTAAACTTCATTCTTATGAAGGACCTTTTGGAGTCGGTTATGCAGTAGCATCCTTTACAAATCTATCCTCGGAATACGATGCGAATCCTTATACAGAACTCGCTAGAAAGAGCATAGAATATTATGCTAAGAAAAGATTGGTTCTACCTATTCCTGAGGGATTGCCAGAGGATTTGCTAAGTCAAAAAGCAGGTGCTTTTGTAAGCATACATAAGAACGGAGAATTGAGAGGATGTATCGGAACGATTAGACCGGTACAAGACTGCATCGCTATGGAAATAATTCATAATGCAATCTCCGCTTCTGCATATGATCCGCGTTTTTATGCTGTCAGTAAAGAAGAATTAGAAGAACTGGATATCTCTGTAGATATATTGATGCCGCCTGAGACAATTATTTCCAAATCTGATTTAGATCCTATAAAATATGGAGTGATTGTTAAATCAAAAGACGGAAGGCAGGGGCTTTTACTGCCTAATTTAGAAGGGATAAATACAGTTGACGAACAGATTTTAATAGCATTAAAAAAAGCCGGTATAAGTCCGGCCGAAAAATATAGTCTCATGAGATTTGAAGTGGTGCGACATTAGTCGCACCATATCTTAATTTTCCTTATTCTTATTTAGAATCTCGACAATATGTCCTGCAGTGCCTTCGATTGTACTATTGCTGACATCTATTATGCTACAGCCTATTTTATTCATTATCCCAATCGCATAATCGAGTTCTTTTTTTATTCTCTCGTCATCTGCATATTCTGAACTCTCTGGAATCCCAAGAGATTTAAGCCTATCTTGTCTTATCTTATTTAGTTTATCAGGATCGATTATCAATCCAATTACTTTTTTGGGGTCGATTTCAAAAAGTTCTCTTGGCGGTTCTATTTCTGGAACCATAGGTATATTTACAACTTTGTATCCTTTATTGGCTAAATACATTGATGTCGGTGTTTTTGAAGTCCTAGAAACTCCTATTAGGACTATATCAGCCATCGGCAATCCCCTTGGATCTTTACCATCATCGTATCTTACGGTGAATTCAATTGCCGCTATCTTCCCAAAATAATCTTCATCTAATTCCCTTATAGCACCGGGTTGCTCTGAAGCAGCAATTCCAAATACATTTTCAAATTGTTTTATCGGTCCACCCAAAATATCAAAGACATTTAATTTTTCCCTATTAGCTTTATCTATGAGATAATTTCTAAGATCTTCCAATACAATTGTAGATATTACTATATCCCCTTCATGCAGAAAAACTAATATATCATCTACCTGTCTGGTAGTTTTCACATTAGGATATCTGATTACTTGATATCTTATTCCGGGAAACTGTTTCATAAGAGCATGTACTACCTGTTCCCCCGTCTCTCCTACAGAATCAGATATTACTCTAATATCCCATTGTTTCATATTACCTCCTACCATCTTACTGAGATTTTACAATTATACCCGGTATAAATAGTCTGGTGACAACTTTGTATATCCTACTTAGCAAGGCAAGTCTATTTGCTCTTATCCTTGAATCGTCGACCATGACCATTATATTATCTAAAAAATTATTAATAGAACCGGTTATGGAGTCAAATTCCCTTAGGGCTGCCTCAAAGTCTTTCTTGTCTATTTTTGATTCGATTTCAGCTACCGTCGTCAAATTATCGTATAATTGCAATTCTGCTTGTTCTTTTAAAATAGATATATCTATTTCTATATCTTCAGCATCTTTAGCTATATTTTCAAGCCTCGTCAGAGTTTGAAGTATTTTATCATCTGCATTTTCTACCCATTTATTGACAGCCACAACTCTTTGAGAAGTATAGTAAATATTTGATGTCCCTACTGCAAAACAGCTATCAACGACATCATATCTATTTCCTTCATCGATTAATTTTACTCTTAATCTCTGCTTTACAAAATCCAATATCTCTTTTTTAACCAGATCATAATCAAATATTATGCCCTGATCTTCTAAATATGTGTAAAGTGAATTTCTTATAATCTCTTCAAATTCTAAATCTAATTTATTTTCTATTATTATATTGAGAATACCTAGTGCTGCTCTTCTTAATGCAAAAGGATCCTGTGATCCAGTGACTCTAATCCCAACTGCATACATCCCTACAATTGTATCAATTTTATCTGCAATGCTGAGAATTTTGCCAGCAGTGCTTTTTGGCAATTCATCACCTGAATATCTCGGCAGGTATTGCTCTTTTATAGCGGTCGATACAATAGAGTTTTCGCCGGATTCATTTGCATAAATCATCCCCATTATTCCTTGAAGTTCAGTGAATTCTATTACCAGCTTTGTAACCAAGTCAGCTTTAGATAATAAAGCCGCCCTAGCAGTATTTTTTATAGTCTCTTCTCCAACCGCTAATTGCTCCCCTATCAATTTGCTTAATTTAACGAGTCGCTTAGACTTGTCGTAAATCGTTCCTAATTCTTCATGGAATGTAGCTGTCTTTAAAACTTCAAGATATTCTTCTAGATTTCTCTTTGTATCTTCTTCAAAAAAGAATTTAGCATCTTCAAGCCTCGGTGCTAATACTTTTTCATTTCCCTTTTTGACCTCATCCAGTCCTTTATCTCCACCATTTCTGACAGTTATAAAATATGGAAGTAATTCTCCATTGTCGTCTATGATAGGGAAAAATCTCTGATGATCTTTCATCGGTGTAATGATGGCTTCTTTTGGTAGAGATAAAAATTCAGCCTTGATATTGCCGATAAGTGGGGTTGGGTACTCTGTTATATTGACGACTTCTTCTAGCAGATCATCGTCTTTATAGAGATATCCACCTTTTTCTCTGGACAATCTATTAGCATCATGTAATATCATATTTTTTCTGTCTCTCTGCTTTAATATTACACCATTTTCTTTTAGTAATTTCTCATAATCGTCTATATTATTTACAACTATATTGTCGCTACCCAAATATCTATGACCTCTGGTGATATTTGAGACGGGTATACCTTCAAATTCAAATTCCAAAATCTCGTTGTCAAATACTGACATTATCCATCTGATTGGCCTTGCAAATCTGAATTTTTTACCTCCCCATTTCATAGTTTTAGGGAATACAAGTCCTTTTATAATTTCGGGTATACTATCTTTTAATATCTCGTCTATTGGCTTTTGTTCTATTGTCTTTTGAACAAATACATATTCTTCATCGCCTACTTTTTCAAATACAATATCCTCGAATTCTTTACCCTGACCTTTTAAAAATCCAAGCAAAGCCTTGGTTGGCTCTCCATTATCATCCAGGGCTATCTTTTTAGATGGTCCTTTGACCTTTTTTGTATCTGATTTAGTTTCTTGCGACAATCCTTTTATAATTACAGCGAATCTCCTCGGCGTAGACTCTACATCTATGCCTTCATAGCAAATTTTATTTTCATCAAGAAGTTTTTCAAATGCCGACTTCAACTGTTTTTTTGTAGGTTCGACATAGGATGCCGGAAATTCTTCTACACCGAGTTCAAATAAATAATTACTCTTCATGCTTTTTCGCCCCCTTATTTAACATGGGAAATCCCATTTCTTCTCTTTTTTCATAATACTGGTTGGCGACAAGTCTTGCTAAATCCCTGACTCTTTGAATATAATGCGCTCTTTCTGAAACTCCAATGGCACCTCTTGCGTCCAATACATTAAATGTATGAGAACATTTCAATATATAATCATATGCGGGATAAATCAAATTATCAGCTATATTGACCTTTGATTCCTCTTCATAAATATTAAACAAATTTTTAAGGACATCTACATTTGCATTGTCGAAGCTGTAGACTGAATGTTCGTATTCCGGCTGCTTGAAAATGTCGGCATAGGTAAAATCCTCATTCCATTTTATATCGAATACATTGTCGACATCTTGTAAATACATAGCTATTCTCTCGAGACCATAAGTCAATTCTCCTGACTCCGGATCGCAATTTATTCCACCTACTTGTTGGAAATATGTAAATTGTGTGATCTCCATTCCGTCAATCCAAACTTCCCATCCTAGTCCCCAAGCTCCAAGAGTCGGCGCTTCCCAATTGTCCTCTACAAATCTTATATCGTGAATATTAGGATCTATACCTATTGCAGTAAGCGATTCGAGGTATAGGTCTTGAATATTTTCGGGTGAGGGCTTTAAGATTACCTGTAGTTGATGATGCTGATAAAGTCTATTTGGATTTTCTCCATATCTACCATCGGCAGGCCTTCTTGAAGGCTCGACATATACAGTATACCAAGGCTCAGGTCCAATAGCTCTCAAAAATGTATGGGGACTCATAGTACCTGCCCCTTTTTCAACATCATAAGGTTCCAGTATTATACATCCTCTGTCACCCCAATATCTCAGTAAATTAATCATCATATCCTGAAAATACATATATACTCCCCCTTGTATGCTATAATTTTATCTAATTCCTATTTATAAATCAATAGGAGACGGCCATTATTCGTAATTTAATAAATCCTCATATGAAATCTATCCTATCCAGCCATTTGGTAATCCTTAAATCTTCGATTTCAAAATTATATAAATTATAATCCAGAGCCAAACTCATCATTTTTTTCATATCGGCTCTATCTGAGTAATCTCTAAAGTTCTCAGCGCTAACTTTCATTGGGAGATGTAGAAGTCGATCTAAGAAAATCAATTCATCTCGACTCAATGTATAAGCATCTCTTCCGGATATGATACAATCCATACAAAAAGTACCGCCTTCATCTATAATAAAATTAAATAAATCCTTATTTGTATCTTTGCAAATCTTGCATCCTCTTAATCTCGGCTTAAAACCGGCGAAAGACGAGTATTTTAATAAAAATGCTATCAAAGCAGCTCTGCAAAATTGATTATTTTTCTTTATTTCTTTTAAAAAGCTGATCAGCAAAAAATATATATCTCTTTCGGGGCTTTCATCTGTAGTAGTCCTGTCGATAAATTCACTTATAAATCCTGAAATGACGAGTAATTCCATAGATTTTGATAGAAAAAAATTATTTTCCTCAAGTATTCCGTCCTTTATATAGTAAAAATTCTTACCCCTACTCAAATTATATCTGACTCTACTGTAATTTCCCGTTATAGATGACAGTGGACTATTATTTCTATATGCAGCTTGTGCCATTATAGAAATCTTTCCCAAATCGGGAGTAATCATCTTTAATATTTTGCTCGTATTTCTGTATTTTATTTCTTTGATTATTATACCTTCTATATCATTGAGTTTATTTGTAGCCAAATGACTTTACCCTCTCTTCTTTTGACCTCCAATCTTTTGAGATTTTAACCCATAGTTGAAGATTGACCTTTGTATCCATCAATCTCTCGATATCATTCCTAGACTCGCTTCCTATTCTTTGGATCATTTTTCCACCCTTTCCAATTACCATTGGCTTATGTGATTTCTTTTCTACATATATTACTGCGTGGATATCTAAAAGATCTCGATTCTCTCTCTTTTTTATGGACTCGACCTCGACAGCAATTCCATGAGGAATTTCGTCTTGCATATTCAGCAAGACCTTCTCTCTTATGAGTTCCTGTATTATCGATCTCTCAGGCTGATCAGTAATCATATCATCCGGAAAATAAATCGGTCCTTCCGGAAGTATATCCTTTATCTCTTCTATATATTTTTCCAGATTCGTCGACTCAAGGGCTGATATTGGAATTATCTTCTTGAATATGCCAAGAGATTCGTATCTTTCAACTAATTCTGATATATCGTCCTCCGCTATATCTATCTTATTAATCAATAATATCTTAGGTGTATTCAAGTCTTTTAATGCATCTAGTATATAAGAATCCAATTTCCCAAAGGCTTCACCTGCATCTACCAACATAGTAATCAGATCGACATCCTCGAGAGTGGATTTTGATACTTTTAGCATATATTCTCCCAAGGCATTCTTTGGCATCTGAACGCCCGGCGTATCTAAAAAAATGATCTGTGAATCATCATCAGTATAAATCATCTTTATTTTATTTCTTGTAGTTTGAGCTTTATCCGAAATAATGGAGATTTTTTCTCCGATTATTTTATTTAATAGTGTTGACTTTCCGACATTTGGCCTTCCAATCACCGTCACAAATCCCGATTTGAATTTCATATTATCCCCTCTATTATATTAGTATTTTAAAAACTAAAACAGTGGCTGCCATTCCCAATAATGCACCCATAATGACTTCAGATATAGCATGAATACCGCCTTCAACTCTGGATTCGGCTACTAAAAAAGCCAGTACAAAACTGAAAATTATGACCATGCCTTGATTAGTCATAAAGCTCAGTATGGTCGCTATCGAGAATGCCAATGCTGAGTGACCGCTGACCGCTCCCCCTTGTACATGAGATCCATTTTTTGTATGAAAAATCGACTTGAGTAAAACCACTAACAAAAGTATCAGCATTATAGTCAAAAATGCTATATGACTTTTTGATCTCCTTATCTTCATGAATACATTCTGAGTAAAAAACATAAATTTATTTGAAAATATCAGATATGCCATAAATACTGAATTTAATGCGGCGATTAATACAGCTCCGGCTGCAACATCCTTAGCTATCTTCGCCAGTTCTCTATACTCTGATGTTGCAAGATCAACCGTCTTTTCTATTGCCGTATTTATCATCTCTGTAATAAATACGAGAGTTATAGCTATGCCAATCAATGCAATCTCTATTTTGCTCAAGTCAAAAAGCATTGTGAGCAAGAGAACGACTATCGCGGTAACTACGTGGAATCTCATATTATATTCTTTAGTGACCGCATAGATGAGACCATCTATCGCAAAATTAAATCCATTAATAATTTTACCCTTTTTTACCTTTTTATCGCTATTCATCTCTAAAAACTCCCAGCTTTTTTATAGCTTCTTTTTCTTTGACTCTCATAATCTTTTTTTCATCGGGATTGATATGATCATAACCCAATAAATGAAAGCATGAATGAATGATTAAATATATGATTTCTCTTTTTATTGAATGACCGAAATCAATCGCCTGATTTTCAGCTATACTGCTACAAATAACTATATCTCCTAGAATGGACCCAGCTGGAAAGTCAATTTCACATAATGGAAATGACAGGACATCGGTCACGGAATCCTTATTTCTATATTCTCTGTTCAATTCCCTTATTTCTTCTTCATTTACAAAAGATATTGATATTTCATAATCATATGATAATCCCTCTATGTCTAGGCAAGTTTTTAATGCTGATTCTATATCAGAAATATTTATAAATTCTGAAATATCAATATCAGCTCTATCGTCGATATATATATCCATCAATCTTCCTTTTCAAAAGCTTCATAAGCATCTATTATCTTTTGAACGAGAGGATGTCTGACTATATCATTTCTAGACAATTCTATAAATCCTATTCCCTCGACATCTTTGAGGATTTTTTTAACGCTTACGAGTCCAGATCTCCTTCCCCTCGGCAAGTCGATTTGAGTTATATCCCCTGTAATAATAGCCTTGGATCCATAGCCCAGCCTAGTCAAAAACATCTTCATCTGCTCATTTGTCGTATTTTGAGCTTCATCAAGAATAACATAAGAACTATCTAAGGTTCTACCTCTCATATAAGCTAGTGGAGCTACTTCTATAAGACCCTTTTCGATTAATTTTAAATAATTATCATATCCCATTATATCGAAAAGAGCATCGTAAAGTGGTCTCAAATACGGATCTATTTTTTCATTTAAATCTCCTGGTAAAAAACCAAGGCTCTCACCGGCTTCAACGGCTGGTCTAGTCAATATTATTCTATTTACTTCTTTATTTTTAAATGCAGTTACAGCTTTTGCCATTGCTAAATAGGTTTTACCTGTACCAGCAGGACCTATGCCGAATACAATATCATTTTTCGTTATCGAATCTATATATTGTTTTTGTCCCAATGTCTTTGGTTTAATGGCTTTTCCACCTGAAGTAACGCAAATTATCTCTTTTAAAAGATCTTTTATACCTTCTGTCTTGCCTTTTTTCGCCATATCAATTGTATATCTGAGAGATTGGTCATCTATTTCTCCTTTTTGATGGGCTATATTCTCTAGATTTCTCAAAACTATCTCTCCTGCTCTAGCCATTGTCTCGTCGCCCATTATAGATATCCCTTTTCCATTTAGAGATATCTTTATATTTAATTCAGATTCTATGAATTTTACATTATAGTCTAAATTACCAAATATTTCTCTTACAACAGTTCTATCCTCTACAGGTATTTCTAATGTATATATGTCAAACATCTCCTTATTATCAACTTAAATTAAATCATTGTTTTATAATTATACCATATTTAAATACTCCATTCTAATAATATGCCTTCTCTGAATGAATAATATATCCAAATTATTATAAGTCAATCTCAAGGATAATCTTAAAATAAAGAATAAATTATGGGCAGAACCAAATATCAGCTCTACCCATAAGACTACAATTAAAATTATCTCCTATATTTTCTCATACTTAAAGGCTTTCCGATTATCTCAGAGTATATGACTGCCTTTCTCAACTCATTTCGCCTATTGCCTGTTTTATCCTCAAATGCATATAGGGGAGAACTTCCATATACCTGCTTATATAAATCTTCGTAAGACACCTCTCCCGGTAGCGGCACTGACTCGTCTATATCCTCATTATCGTATTTGGGATCTTCTGTGCCGAAAGGCTTCATATTCATACTATAGCCTTCAAGACTATGACCTTCCTGACTTGCCGTCTGAGGGATATCTGACTTATTTGTCTTTAATTCATCAGACTCTCCTTCAAAAAGACCATAGCTAGCAGGAATTCTCTTTTTCTTTTTCCCAGCCTTGCTTTCAGGATTTTTTACACCATATTCACCGATTATCGGCCTTTTAAATTTCTTTTCCCAACTACTTGTGCCGATTGAATCTTCAAATCTCCCTGTATACTCGGGCTTGCTTTTATTATCTGTGTTTAAATTTTTTTCATTCGATCTATTTGCATTATTCTTTTTGCCTTTTTTATTTTCTCCCTTTAAAATCGGCGTCAAGAATTTACTCACAAATACAATGAATACTATTATCTTTATAAAATCTATGTCCATCAATTCACCGCCTTCTGATTTTTACAGATTACTTATCGGTGTCTCTACTTTCCTTATTTGGCCCTAATTTAGATATGGAATCTCTCATATCGGTATCTGACTTCACATTCATCAAATTATAATAGTCCATAACTCCCATCTTGCCTTGTCTTAAAGCATCTGCCATAGCTAGAGGAACTTGAGATTCAGCCTCGACGACTTTAGCTCGCATACTCCTAACTTCTGCAATCATCTCCTGTTCTTTTGCCACAGCCATCGCACGTCTTTCCTCAGCCTTAGCTTGAGCAATTCTCTTATCTGCTTCTGCCTGATCTGTTTGAAGCTTAGCTCCGATATTTCTTCCGACGTCCACATCAGCGATATCTATTGACAATATTTCAAATGCAGTTCCTGAATCTAGTCCCTTGCTCAATACTGTTTGAGATATTGAGTCCGGATTTTCCAAAACTCCTGTATGACTTCTCGCACTACCGACTGTAGTTACAATACCTTCTCCGACTCTTGCTATTATAGTCTCTTCACCGGCACCACCTATCAGCCTGTCTATATTAGCTCTAACCGTCACTTTTGCCTTTGCTATGACTTCTATACCATTCATTGCTACAGCAGATATCTGAGGTGTTTCTATCACTTTTGGGTTTACAGATACCTGTACCGCCTCCAATACATTTCTCCCGGCCAAGTCGATCGCTGCCGCCCTTTCAAATTCAAGTTCGATATTTGCCCTTTGAGCTGCGATTAATGCATCTACAACTGTATTGACATTACCTCCTGCAAGATAATGAGCCTCCAATGTATTTGCGTCTATAGTTAGTCCGGCTTTAGTCGCTTTAATTAAAGGATTTACAATCCTAGACGGTACGACTCTTCTCAACCTCATTCCGATTAGAGTTGAGATTTTAACTTTGACCCCTGAGAAAAATGCTGTGATCCATAAACCTACCGGCACCATTGTCAGAAAAACCATTAGAAATATTATTATCAGTACTGCGATTCCAACTACAAATATAAAATTATCAGGCATATCAAATCCTCCTTACAAATATTTTTGTTCCAACTACTCTAAAAATTTCTACATCTACTCCCTGAGGAATAAAATCTCCCTCGGTAATAGCATCATATCTCATTCCTTCTACCTCTATTGTACCTGAAGGACGAAGTATTGTAACGCTTATTCCCTTTTTACCCAGCATTTCGACGTTTCGATTCTTATCGGGCTTAAAATCTTCAGTATCCAGATTGGTACTCAATATTACCCTTTTTATCAGTGGACTTTCAAATCCTTTTTTGATTATGAAGAAACCTACTATAGCCGCTATAATAATAGCTATGCTAAGTGATAAAAGGCCCTGTGAAATATCTTTCATCGCCAAAAGTAAACCCAACAAAGTCAAAACTATTCCACTTATGCCCGGCAATCCAAAACCAGGTATCAACACTTCGACGAAAATAAGCACTCCCCCTAATATAAATAATAGTAGCGACATCCATTCTGCATTGCCGCTTATTATATTTCCTGCAAAAAACAAACCAAAGCCTAGAATACTGAATACCCCTGCTACTCCGAATCCCGGTATGAATAGCTCGACTACAGCCCCAACAAATCCAATTATCAATAATACTGTATTCAGTATAGGATTTGTGAGAATCGATGCAAATCGATTCTTAGCACTTATCTCGGGATTTACTATTTCAGGATTTTCAAATCCAATCTTTGTCATCAAATCGTCAAGCGAATCGACCGTATAATCTGAAAGTCCATGCTCATCTGCTTCTCTTGCAGTCAAATTAAGCAATTTCCCTTTAGAGACTATATTATCTAATTCTATGTCGGAATCAGCCATGGCGGCTATTATCTGGTCATCTCTACCCCTGTACTGAGCCGTATCTCTTAATATGCTAAGCCATAAGGACATAACTTTTTCATCATCCGGAATAGTCCTTGCTGAACCGATTGTCGCCGTCTTATTCATCGCTAATTTTTCAGATGCTATCGATATCAAGACTCCTGCTGATTCAGCCTTATTATTGACATAGGATATCGTGGGAATAGAAGTTCTGATGATTGAATTTTTAATCTTTTCTGCCGAGTTGATAAATCCACCATAGGTATCTATTTCAAATACTATGGCATTGGCTCCTTCCTTTTCAGCCTCTCTTATGCCATCAACCGCTATGGAATATGTGACGCCATTTATATCACCCTTAATCGGGATCACATAGACTTTCTCATTTGCTGAAACATTAATCGGTAAAAGCAATATCAATAATATTAAAAATATTAAATTAATTCTCTTATTCATTTCCTCACCCCTTTACTTATAATCTGTTTGAGTTAATTATATTCTATTTATCTTATTTAAAGAGAATTTTTATTATTTCTTTACAAATATAAAAATACCATTGCGTAAACGCAATGGTACCATTATCAGTTTTATATTAAAACTTTTTCTTTTTTCTTCTTGCTGCTTCTGATTTTTTCTTTCTCTTAATGCTTGGCTTCTCGTAATGCTCTCTTTTTCTATATTCAGAGAGAACCCCGGAGCGAGCACATTGTCTTTTAAATCTTTTGAGGGCATTCTCTAGTGATTCATTTTCCCCAACTTTTATTTCAGTCATTAATATCCCTCCTCTCGTCTTTCAAGAGTACTGTATCGTATATATAATACTTAACAATTATACCTTAATGAATAAAAACTTGCAAGCCTTTTAACCCGGTGGCCAATTCAAATTACGTCCAGCTAAAACATGGTAATGTAGATGTTTGACAGTTTGACCGCCATCATTCCCACAATTATTTACGATTCTATATCCATTTTTGTCGAAATTCATTTCTCTTGCCAAATTTTTTATGAGTTCAAAAATCTCGCCGACTATCTGTTTGTTTTCAGAATCAATTTCATTATTTGAAGAAATATGCTCTTTTGGAATAACCAACAAATGCACGGGAGCTTGGGGATTTAGATCTTTAAACACAGCTTTTGTGTCATCTTCGTAAATCATTTCAGTAGGAATTTCTCCATTAGCGATCTTACAGAAAATGCAATCCATTAACTCACCTCCCCTAAATAAAAGTCAAGACAATCTAATATATCAATTTACCTATTAGAAATTCATTCGTCTTATCTAGTATTATAACATTTTTAATGCTTCCTTCCAAATTAGATTTACCTTCGACCATAACCTTTAAATAATTAGTGGAATAACCTGAACATAATCCATTTTCAGAGTTTTCAAATAATACAGAAACTTCTTTGCCAATCATGTATTTCATAAAATCGTCAGCCTTTTTATCTGTTAATTCATTTAATTTTTTTGATCTTTCTTTTTTTATATCGCCTTTAATCTGATCCTTAAATTTTGCTGCAGGTGTTCCCCTTCTTGGAGAGTACCTAAAGCTGTGCACTCTTGAAAAACCTATATCATTCACCGCTTTAAGGGTATCGCTGAATTCCTCATCGCTTTCACCGGGAAATCCGACGATTATATCTGTAGTTATCCCGGCATAAGGATAATACTCTCTTATTAATTCGATCTTTTCTTTATAGGTATCTATATTGTATTTCCTATTCATCCTCTTTAAAACCGTATCTGAACCTGATTGCAGAGATAAATGGAAATGGTCGCAGAATTTCTCTATTTTCGATAATCTATCTAGAAGTTTTCTATCAATTATCCTAGGCTCTATCGAGCTCATTCTTATCCTTTGAATACCTTCAATATGCGATACCGCTTCTATAATATCAATTAGTGCATTTGGTACTCTTTTATCTAGACCATAGGATGCTACATGAATACCTGTTAGTACGACTTCCTTATAACCATTTTCAG
Organism: Tissierellia bacterium; assembly: GCA_030537815.1. Lineage (GTDB taxonomy): Bacteria > Bacillota > Clostridia > Tissierellales > Peptoniphilaceae > Microaceticoccus. The sequence continues at coordinate 15,471 of JAUNVF010000036.1, forward strand.
CCAATTTAGTAGCTTCTTCTATTATATCTGACTTATCTCTTGAAGTTATAGGGCCTCTCGCATAAGGTATTATGCAATAAGAGCAAAACTGATTACAACCTTCTTGAATTTTTATATATGATCTGGTTTTATCTTTATTGTCTTTTATATTTAAAGGTTCAAATGACTTGCCGGGTTTCAATTCTTTAACTAGATTAATAGTTTTCTTATCGTCAATCGCATTTTCACATAATTCAACTATTCTATATCTCTCCGTAGTTCCTAAGATTATATCTATCCCGCCTAATTTTTCTATCTCATCAGGAGATATCTGTGAATAACAACCCACTACAGCTATTATAGAATCCTTATTTTCGGATTTTGCCTTGGAGATGAATTGTCTCGATTTCCTATCGCTCAGACCTGTAACTGTACAAGTATTTATTAAATAAATATCTGCAACTTCGTCTTCAACCAATTCATGTCCATTTTTTACAAAAAGTTCACCCATGGCTTCCGACTCGTATTGATTTACTTTACATCCAAGCGTCATAATTGATACTTTCATCTCAAGCCCCCATATCTCCCAGCTCATACTGAATTAAAGAAATCATGGAGATAGCAGCTGTCTCGGTCCTCAATATCCTAGGCCCCATTGAAATTATTTTAGCACCTTTTAGCTTCAATGCCTCGACTTCATCTTCCTCAAATCCGCCTTCAGGGCCGATGACAATTCCTATTCTATCTGTATCACATGATTTTAATACATCTTTTAAATTTACTTCATTTTCATTCTCATATGCTAAGAGCAAATTTTTTTCATCTATCTGATCTAATTCAATCATTTCATTTACCTTTGGGATATAATCCCTTCTGGATTGTTGAGCGCTGCTTTTGGCAATTATATTGAATCTCTCGACTTTTTTCTTCATTCTCTTCTCATCTAATCTTACGACAGTTCTTTTAGTATTTATAGGAGAAATCTCGTAAACGCCAAGCTCAACCGCCTTCTGAATAATCAAATCCATCTTATCGCCTTTAGCAAAGGCTTGATATAGGATGATTTTAATATCAGATTCACTTCTTGTATCTAGGCTTTTTATAATTTTCAGCTCCAAGCTCTTATTTCCTATAGTCTCGATAATAGATAAATATACAGCATTTGAAGATGCTATCTCTACTTCCTCGCCTTCTCTCATTCTCAATGAGTTTACGATATGATTGTAATCCTCTTTATCAACTATATAATTTTCTTTTATATCAATTTCTTTATCTGTAAAAATCCTATGCATTTTTATTCTCCACGAGCATGCAAATCCAGCCTGAATCATTCTTAGTCTTGACAAGATCAAGTCCGGCATCAATAATTGCAGATTGAACCATTTCTTTTTTCTCTTCAAGTATTCCCGATAGGATTACGAGCGCTGATTTATTTAAATAATAAGGAAGTTCTTTCAATAATTCGACTATTATCTCCGCAATGATATTGACTACAACTATATCGTATTTAGAATTTAAACCATCTGTTAAATCCATCTGTCTGACTTCAATTTTATCGAGACAATGATTTAATTCCGCATTTCTCTTGGTAGTTTCAATGCATACGGGATCAATATCTATGGCAGTAACAGAGTTCGCATTAAGTCCGGCAGAGGCGATAGAAAGAATTCCGGATCCGCATCCGATATCCAAAACATTCTTTCCAATTAAAGAAATCTCCTGAAGCATTTCTAAACACATAGATGTGGTAGCATGAGTTCCCGTACCAAAAGACATTCCGGGATCTATTTCGATTAATATATCGTCATCATTTTTATCATATTCTTCCCATGTGGGTTTGATGACTATATTTTCTCCTATTTTTAAAACTTTGAAATATTTTTTCCACTCATTTGCCCAATCAGTATTATCCAGTGGTTTTTCTCTTTCTATTTCTAAATCATTTCCAATTTTTTTCATTTCATCTATATATTCAATAATCTCATTTCTTATGAATTTAAAATAATCCTCTCTTTCAAAAAATGTGATTATATTGATTTTATTAGACATGCTCCTCTCCGGGAAGTCGACAACCTCCCATGTAGGATTTGACGCCATGTCGAAAATCAAATTGTCGTCTTCTATATTGATTCCATCTATTTCGTATTCATATAATTTATCGACTATAATATCTTCTAAGCTTCTGTCAGCCCTAATCGAAACTTCAATATATTCCATATATGCTCCTACTCAAAAATATCTTTAACCTTTTCAAAAAATTTCTTTTTATGTCCCTTAGTTTCATTTCCGCCGAGTTCGTCAAATTTTTTCAACAGATCCACCTGTTCATCTGTAAGCTTTGTAGGAGTTATGACATTAACTCTGAAATGTATATCTCCGACTCTATTTGCCCTCGGGCTTTTGATTCCCTTGCCTTTCAATTTAAACACCGTTCCGGATTGAGTGCCCGCCGGTATTTCAAATTTTTCAACTCCATCTAAAAGAGGTACTTCTATCTCATCACCAAGAGTCATCTGCGCAAATCTCAAAGGAAGTTCATAGAAAATATCGAGCCCATGTCTTTCAAAAAATTCATGTTCTTTTACTCTTATTCCTATATAGAGGTCTCCATAGCTTCCCCCATTGACTCCACAATGACCTTCTCCACTTACTCGAATTACCGAGTCATTGTCAACGCCTTCTGGGATTTTTACATTTATCTTCTTGTTTTTGATGACAAAACCTTCTCCCCTACAGTCGTCGCATTTTTCTTCTATCACCTCACCCGTTCCTTCACAGTCAGGGCATGAAGATCTCCTTACAAATCTTCCAAAAGGCGACTCCTGAGTAAAGCTTACTTGTCCACTTCCTCCGCAAGTCTGACATCTCTTCTTCTCAGTCCCTGGCTTGGCTCCGGAGCCATCACATGTCTTACATTCTTCTCTTCTTCTAATATTTACTTCTTTTTCACAACCAAATACGGCCTCATTAAATTCAATATTTAAATACATTGAGATATCTTCGCCTTTATAAGGTCTATTAGCAGAAGACTGTCTGTCATATCCTCCAAAAAAGTCATTGAATATGGAACCGAATATATCGTCAAAGCCGCCGAATCCTCCTCCGGCATTGCCCGCATTATCAAATATCGCATCTCCATAGGTATCGTATTTTGATCTCTTATTTGGATCACTCAACACTTCATATGCAAGATTTATTTCTTTAAGTCTTTCACTAGCTTCCTCGTCATCCGGATTCAAGTCAGGATGGTATTTTTTTGCAAGTCTCCTGTATGATTTTTTTATTTCATCATGAGTTGCTGTAACTTCAACTTCGAGAATTTCATATAGATTCCTCAATTTCATCATTCCTTCTCTATACTAATCTGTTTTATTCCTACAATATTTTTACATATCTATAAATTAATGTCAATAATTCCATTTTAAAAACTAAACTAATATTAAAAGGTGGGAATAATCCCACCCATTAATCTTATTAAATTTATTTGTCTTCGTCTTCGTCGACTACTTCATAATCTGCATCTACGACATCTTCATCTGCTGATTCTGTTGACTCAGCTCCCTGTCCTTCCGGTCCTTGGCCTGTATTCTCATATAATTTTTGAGAAATTTTGTAAAACTCTTGAGTTACAGCCTCAGTCTTGGACTTGATATCTTCAAGATTATCTGTTTCAAGTGCCGATTTAAGATCCTGTAGTTTTGATTCAACATTTGATTTTTCAGAAGCATCTATCTTATCGCCGAGATCTTTAATTGATTTTTCTGTTTGATAAACTATGCTTTCGCCGCTATTCTTAGCTTCGATAAGTTCTTTTTTCTTTTTATCTTCATCAGCGTATTTTTCAGCCTCTTTAACTTTTTTATCGATCTCTTCATCTGACATATTTGTGGACGCAGTAATAGTTATTTTCTGCTCTTTTCCCGATCCAAGATCTTTAGCACTTACATTTACAATACCATTAGCATCTATATCAAATGTAACTTCAATTTGAGGTATTCCCCTTGCTGCTGCAGGTATTCCCGTCAATTGGAATCTACCTAAAGTAGTGTTATCTGCAGCCATCTCCCTCTCACCTTGTAGTACATGGATATCTACTGAAGTCTGTCCATCAGCTGCTGTAGTAAAGATCTGAGACTTTTTAGTTGGAATTGTCGTATTTCTCTCTATAAGTCTTGTTGAAACGCCGCCTAGAGTTTCAATTCCAAGTGATAATGGAGTTACGTCAAGTAATAGAAGATCTTTAACCTCACCGGCTAAAACACCACCCTGAATAGAAGCACCTATTGCCACACATTCATCTGGGTTGATATCTTTTTGAGGATCTTTACCTATCAATGATTTTACAGCTTCCTGAACTGCAGGAATTCTTGTTGATCCACCGACTAATAAGATCTTTTCAATATCGCTAGGTGTAAGGTCAGCGTCTTTTAAAGCTTCTCTTACTGGACCCATAGTCTTATCGACGAGATGTCTTGTCAATTCTTCGAATTTTGCTCTTTTAATGTCCATATTTAAATGCGCAGGAACTCCATTTATCGCAGTGATGAATGGTAGATTTATATTTGAAGTCAATGTAGTAGATAGCTCTTTTTTAGCTTTTTCTGCAGCATCTTTCAATCTTTGAAGTGCAGTAGCATCTTCTCTTAAATCTATACCTGATTCTTTTTTATACTCTTCAGCGATATAATTTATAAGTTCTTCGTCAAAATCATCGCCACCTAGTTTATTATTTCCCCTAGTTGAAAGTACTTCAAATACACCATCGCCCACTTCTAATATCGAGACGTCAAATGTTCCTCCACCTAAGTCGTATACCATTATCTTATGTTGCTCATGCTCTTTATCAATTCCATATGCCAATGCAGCTGCTGTAGGCTCATTTATTATTCTCTTAACTTCTAGTCCTGCAATTTTTCCTGCATCTTTTGTAGCCTGTCTTTGAGCATCTGTGAAATATGCCGGAACTGTAATAACAGCTTCACTAACCGTTTCTCCAAGATAATTTTCAGCATCTGATTTAATCTTTTGAAGTATCATTGCCGAGATCTCTTGAGGATTATATTCTTTTCCGTCTATCTCTTTTTTCCAATCACTGCCCATTTCTCTCTTGATAGAGCTTATTGTTCTATCAGGATTTGTTATTGCCTGTCTTTTAGCAGTCTCACCAACAAGTCTTTCCTGATCTTTTGTAAAAGCTACAATTGAAGGCGTAGTTCTATTTCCTTCAGTATTCGGTATGATTATAGGTTCTCCACCTTCCATTACCGCTACTGCTGAGTTTGTAGTACCTAAGTCAATTCCTATAATTTTTCCCATATTAAAATCCTCCTGAAATTTGTATTATTATTTGCTCACTTTAACCATCGGAGCCCTTAAAACTTTATCTCCTAATTTGTATCCCCTTTGAAGGGTCTCTATTACTGTGCCAGATGGCTGATCCGATTCTTCCATCACAACTGCATTGTGGAAATTTGGATCAAATTCCTTTCCGTCGGCTTTTATCTCTTCCAATCCTTCATCTTCGAGGATCTTTATCAAGTCCTTTTCTATCAAGCTAAATCCCTCTCTGATGCTCTCATCTTCTTTACAACTCTCAATTGCTCTATTGAAATTATCCAGAACGGGAAGTAGCTTCTCTATAAGGGATTGACTTGCATATCTTATGATATCAGCCTTTTCCTTAGTCATCCTATTTCTATAATTATTGAAATCTGCCTGTAATCTCATCAGAGTAGACTTAAGATCCTCTAATTCTTCGTTGAAATCTTCATCAGCTTTTTCTTCAACAGCCTCTTCATCTACAATATCTTCAGAGACGATATTTTCATCTTCAGCAGTTTCGCTTATTTTTTCTTCCAAATTTTGTTCTTCTTGATTTTGCTTTTTGTCTTCCACTTATCAGTCACCTCTTTTTATTTTATCGCTACCCAAAGATTCAATAGCATCTGTCAAAGCTAATAATGTCATTATCACAGCGCTATAATCCATTCTCTTAGGACCGATTATACCCAATCTTCCACAGAGATTATCACCGAGACCGTATATCGCCGAAATAATTGATAATTCATTTAAATCATCGATTTTATTCTCTTGACCTATACATATCATGAGATCCTCTTCTGAATCATTCATTAATGCTTCCATAAGGGAATCCCTATTTTCAAGGAAATTTACGAATTCCTTCGCTTTATCTACATCCTTGTACTCAGGATAGTTAAAAATATTAGCAACGCCGTCATAAATAATATGAGTTTCATTTGTATCTTTGATTTGAGCATCTACTATAGATTTAAGATTAAGTAAAAAACTTCTATATCCTATAAGTTCTTCTACAACCATATGATCCAAAATTTTTGGAATTTCAGATAAATTCTTACCCACTAAATGCGAGTTCAAAAAATTATTTAAATAATCCAATGTTATATCTTCAATCGTTTCATTGAGCCTTATGGTCCTATGATCTACTTTATCATTGTCATAAACTAGCAGAAGCACGAGGACTTGAGGTTCTATTTCAATCAATTGGACTTTTTTTAATTTTATATCTGACGGATTGGATATGATAACGAGCGCAGTATACTTTGTAAGTGTAGACAATACTCTGACTGAATTTGTTATCAGACTCTCCAATTCATCATAATTCTTATCCAAAAGTTTTAAAATCTCAGTTTTATTAGGCGCTATTTCATTAAAATACTCTTCTAATAGATAATTAACATAATGCCTATATGCCTTATCCGAAGGAATCCTTCCTGAAGAAGAATGAGCTTTATTTAAATAACCCAATCCCTCAAGATCTGACATCTCATTTCGGATAGTAGCAGAACTGACTCCTAGATCGTATTTCTTTGAAATCGTCCTTGATCCGACGGGTTCAGCACATAGTATATAGCTATTAATTATCGCATATAATATGCTCAGCTTTCTATCATCTAACATGTCCTCACCCTATTTAAATTTATTAGCACTCACTCGCCCCGAGTGCTAATAATATAATACTATCTTTATTTTACTTTGTCAATAGTTTTTTGTAAATTTTTTAAAAAAATAACCCCTTGCCACATTCTTAAATTATAATGCTCTGGGGTTATATTATCTCTACGAAGAATGAATTGGAAATATCAAATCCTTTCGTCGTAAATCTTATATTCTCTTTTTTTATATCAATTAATTTATTTTTATGATATTTGTCGATTAAATCTCTGTACTCTTCATAGAAATCAATTTCAAATATCCTTTTATATTCCGCCCTTTCTATCCCTCTTTTTAGCCTCATATTCATCAGTATATAATCTATTTTCAAAGCATTTAGACTTATGATTTCTCTATCTAGTATTGGCAATTTATCATCTTCAATTGATTTATAATAATCTTTTAATTTAAAAATATTTCTATATCTTTCCCCTTTAAAATACGATGAGGAGCCAAGGCCTATCCCAATATATTCGTCATTTCTCCAGTATTTTAAATTATGTTTTGACTCCATTTTCTCTGTTGCGAAATTTGAAATCTCGTATTGATGATAGGAATTATTTTCGAGTATATTTATCGCATTGTGATACATCTTCCTATCGAGCTCTTCGTCTACCGGATTTAATTTATTTTTTTCCATTAGATATTTAATCCTAGTGCCGTCTTCTACTATAAGACTATAAATCGATATATGTTTTGGATTTATATCTATTATCTTGTGGAGATCCCTTTCAAAATCGCCTAGACTTTGGGAAGGTATTGCAAAAATCAAATCCAGACTTATATTTTCTATACCACAATTCCTAGATTTGTCGACGGCATAAAGAATATCAATTGCTCTATGTCCCCTGCCGATCAAATTCAGCAATTCATCATCCAGACTCTGCGCTCCAAGGGATATCCTATTGATACCTGAATTGCTATAAATCCTAAGCGCATCTTCGCTAATGATTTCAGGATTTACTTCTATAGTCACCTCACCGCCATTCCAATTAAATGAAGAATACACTTTTTCTAAAATCCTGGCTATAGATTTTGCCGGTATATGAGATGGAGTACCTCCTCCGAAATATATGCTGTCTATATCGACTGTTCCATATATATTTCCATAAATACTTATCTCGTCTATAAGATGCTCGACATAATTATCTACCTCATTATCACGAGATGAAAATGATAGAAAATCACAGTAATGACATTTAGATTTGCAAAAAGGTATATGTATATATAATCCTCTTGCTTTAGAATCTTGATAATTAGAAAAGGCGTCTACTAAACGCCTTTCATCATTTGCTTTCATCGTATTTTAGTACTGCAAGGAAAGCTTGTTGAGGTACTTCTACTGAACCGATTTGTCTCATCCTCTTCTTTCCTTCCTTTTGCTTTTCCAATAGCTTTTTCTTACGTGATATATCTCCGCCATAACATTTAGCCAATACATCTTTTCTCAATGCTCTAACGGTTT
>JAUNVF010000001.1:0-18638 GCA_030537815.1 Tissierellia bacterium
ATCAGCGCCGCGCCGGCCAGCAGGATGGACACCATGGTGATGTTGTTGATGATGGTCGTGATTTTCATGATGTTAGTGATTTTCATGATGTTCGTGATCTTCATGGTTATGATGATGAGATGAATCGACATTTTCTCCGGTCAAAATAGTATTAAAATAATAGCTGTCGATTCCATTTTTATTTTTTCTTTCAAATACTAAATCATATCCCTCTAAATTTAAATCTTTTAGCCCTTTTAAAAGAATTTCTTTGTTCGCGCCTAAATCGAGAAGAGCCCCAATCATCATATTTCCACTTATTCCCGATACTGAATCAATAAATAAAGTTTTCATCGCTAACCTCCAAGTTTTCGATTTATCCTGGCGGCTATAAAGCCCGCCCCAAAGCCATTGTCTATATTGACGACGCTCACGCCTGAAGAGCATGAATTAAGCATGCTCAAAAGCGCCGCAACTCCTCCGAAGCTGGCGCCATATCCAATGCTCGTAGGCACAGCTATAACAGGAGAGTCAACTAATCCTCCGACTACTGATGCCAATGCCCCCTCCATTCCTGCAACTGCTACTATCACATTTGCCCCGACTAAAATCTTTCTCTTGTCTAGCAATCTGTGGATTCCCGCCACGCCTACATCGTAAATTCTCTCAACTCTATTGCCCAAGATTTCTAAGGTCAAAGCAGCTTCTTCAGCTACTGGAATATCGGATGTGCCACCCGTTACGACCGCCACATATCCGGGATTTTGTTTTACTTCATGTAATTTAAGAGTCATCAAGCCTGCTCTTTCGCAGTATTTTGCATCAGGAAATTCTTTATATATATCCTCATAAGCTGAATGATTAACCCTGGTCACAATTATATTTGAATTTCTATGCGCCATGGTCTTCATTATGTCGATTATCTCTCTTGAAGTTTTTCCCTCGCCATATATGACCTCGGCAGTTCCATTCCTTATCCCTCTATGATTATCTACCTTTGCAAAACCTAAATCCTTATAAGGCAATTCTTTAAGCGCTTCCAATGCCTCATCTATAGAGCTGTTTCCTTTTTTATAGCTATTTAAAATTCCTTCCAAGATTTCTCTTTCCATTTATTTTAAATCAATCTCCTTATTTAAACTTCCCATATTATAACCTGCAAGATCTAATGTGGTATACAAAAAACCTTGCGACTTGAAAAAGGAATCGATCTCTTTTCTGTATTTTATAATCGACTCTATATCTTTAACGGGAATTTCTATTCTTGCAATGCTGCCATGATGTCGAACTCTCGAGTCCGGATATCCGAGATTTATCAGGTATTCCTCACAGTTTTCAACAGTTTTAATCGCCTCAGGAGTAATCTCGGTTCCATATGGTATCCTAGAGGCGAGGCAGGCTTTTGAAGGTTTATTCCATGTAGGTATCCCATGCTTTTTCGATAATTCTCTTATCTCATCTTTGCCTAGTCCGGCCTCTTTTAAAGGACTTTTTATATCGAGCTCCCTCAAGGCTATAAGACCCGGCCGATAATCGTCGAGGTCATCTCTATTGGTTCCATCGCAGACTATTAAAAAACCCCTCTTTTTCGCTTCACTTTTTATCTTATTAAATATATCTTTTTTACAATGATAGCATCTGTCTTTTGAATTTTCTACAAAAGCTCTTAATGAATACTCCTCGGCATCTATAAAGATATGTTTAAAATCTTTTGCCAATTCTATACTCTCTCTTTTTTCTCTGGAGGTATGCATACTCATATTGACTGTAATTGCCAGGATATTTTCTCTGCCTATTATCTCTCCTGCGAAATAAAGCAAAAAGCTGCTGTCGACTCCGCCTGAAAATGCCAATGCGATTTTATCGTATCCCTTAATTATCCTGATTAAATTCTTCTCTTTTTCATCGATAGATTGCATATAATACCCCCCATATAATTATATGGAATATAGATTAAAAAGTCGACTCTTATTTATTTTTATATTTAGTTTATTTTCAAAAGCTATAATTATGTCTTTATGGTATACTATGAGTTAATCTATAAATTTATTTTGCTATTTTAGTATGAAATTGGAGGACAAATTGAAATTCGATTCTAAATTGTATGGTCGAGGTATTAGGGATGGCATTCCCATTTTTCTGGGATATATGGCAGTCTCTTTCAGCTTCGGCATCCAAGCTAAAAAGATGGGGATGAGTCTATTTGACGCATCAATTCTTTCTCTTACCAATCTTACATCGGCGGGACAATTTTCAGGACTGACATTGATTTACGCCTCGTCGACTATAATAGAAATAGCGATAACCCAATTGATTATAAACTCGAGATATCTATTGATGTCGAGCGCATTATCACAAAAGCTTTCCCCTGAAGAAAATCTATCGAGCAGACTTATAATGGCTCATGGAGTCACCGACGAAATCTTCGGCATTTCGATATCTCAAAAGGGGATGATAAAGCCTTCTTATGTTTACGGCCTCATGAGCGCTGCAATACCGGGCTGGGTTCTAGGGACTGCCCTCGGTGTAATCTCGGGTGATTTGCTTCCTGTAAAGGCGCTTGACGCGCTCAGCATGGCTTTATATGGCATGCTGATAGCCATTATAATTCCACCCGCTAAAAAAGATAAAATACTGTCCGGGATTATCATCATTTCTATGTTGAGTAGCTATCTATTTGAAAGATTGGAATATTTGAAGTCAATTCCAAAGGGAGCTTCGATAATAATTTTAACTGTATTGATAACGACAGCGGCTGCTGTATTTTTCCCGAATGAAGGTGATGAGATATGAGTGTATATGCGTATATTTTTACTATGGCGGCGGTTACATATATGATTAGAGCCATACCGCTCACGATTATAAGAAAGAAAATTGAAAGTAAATTTATAAGGTCTTTTCTTTACTATGTACCATATGTGACACTGAGCCTAATCATATTTCCATCGATACTAAAGTCGACAAATTCACTTTATTCAGCTCTGGCTGGATTTATTACAGCAGTTGTTTTCTCATATCTAGGCAAGAGCTTATTTATAGTATCAGTTGCATCATGCATAGCTGTATTTATTGTCGAGATTATCTGATGGCACTTCAAGTCTATTATATCTTGATTAGAAAAGAAAAATCAGAATTATAATTTAAAAATTTAATATGAAAATATCCGATAAAAAAGAGTCGATAATCAAAATTATCGACTCTTTTAAATAAATTTTTAATTACATTCCACCAAAAATTTCACGCTTTCTATATTCAGTAGGAGTCATTCCCCTGACCTTTTTAAACATAGCGGAAAATTTGCTAGGATTTTCAAAACCCATCTGCTCTGCTACTTCGATTACGGGCAGATTTTTTTCTAATAATCTACATGCCTTATTGGCTTTAAGCCTTTGCATATATTTAAAATAACTCTCTCCGGTCGCTTCAAAGAAAGCTTCATTTATTCTATACTTTGATATGTCACTGATCCTTGAAATATCTTCAAGGGAATAGTAGTTTTCGGATTCTTCTACTATATTGATTACACTACTATAAACTTGGTCGAGGGTCTTACACATATTAATCTCGAAAAAGTTTTTAAGTATTTCAAATACCATGAGTCTCATATTTATGAGATCTGTGATATCTGATGATTTACGACTATGTATAGAACAAGCATTCTCTCTAACTTTTTTATCACATTTCGTAAAAAATAATGTGGATTTATTAAAAAGTTGACCGCTATATCTATTCCAACAATTCTTTAGATAAGGTTTATTTGCAAATTGGCCCAGAGTTTCTATAAATGAATTTTCAACGAATATATTTAACAATTTTGCGTCCGAATACCTACAGACATATTTTTCTAAATTTCTATCCGGTGTGAAAAATCCCCATTGACCTTCGACCATTTTAAAGCTTTGAAATCTGCCATCTAGCTGTACTTCCATCTCGATTTCCCCGCCTATGCATATGGATATTTCTATCCAATCTCCCAGTAGATGAGGATTATCCCCTGATATTTCAAGCTTCTTCGCCTCAGGAGTATCTATCGATACCACATATAGACCATCTATGGATAAATGATTCCTAAAATTTATTTCTCCTGTAGGAAATTTTAGTTTGAAATCTTCGTCGCCCTTATCTATTTCTTCAAAATCAATCCCCAATATTGATTTTTGTATAAAACTCTCAAAACTCATTCCATCACCTCTCAATTGATATCAGTTATCATATATGATATCATAAAAAAGCGATTTCGTCTATATATAATATCATTTATTTTGGGTTTAATGGAGATATTCTTTTAACATCCTGTTTTTTAACTTTAAATCGCTTCTCTAATAAAAATATTATAGAAATTTATTAGTATTTTTATCTCAAGCATAATGAATATAGATCATTATCGATAATCTTAGCTCAATTCATATAAAATCACCGAAATATAAGCAGTGACGAATCCTTTTATCATCTCTATTGATTCTGATTAAAATAGTAAAAATTTGATTTTTTCTTTAGATTGACAAATAATCTCGGCATTATATCCGGTTTAGAGGAATTATTTTTAATCTTCTAAGATTTTAGCGACGGATATTATTTAAATTAATTATACTCATCTTATAAATCAAAATAATCCATTCATATTATTATGGAGATATCATTTTATTAAATATTATTTTCTAATAGAAATCTCTATTCATAAGAATTATCATATTTAAAGTATTCTTTATCCATTTCAATGTCTATTTATAGAGATTTATTTATTCATGATAGGGATAAATCAGATATTTTATTTCAAAATCTAAAAGAGCTGCTCAATCTTTAAGATCTTTAGCAGCCCTTTTAATATCTAATCCACTATCCGATAAATCTATATTCTAATTTAATCACTGAGCTTCTTCCATCTTCTTGTATCTGTCATATCTCTTGACAGCATCTTTTCTTCCCTGTTCAAAAAGTACTTTTGCATTTTCCGGGAATGTCCTCTTCAAAGAAGCGAATCTCACTTCTCCATTTAGGAATTCTTCAAAGTCAAGAGTCGGCCTCTTGGAATCTATCTTGAGCGGCTTTTCATTATCTGGATTATATCTGTATAATATCCAATACCCCGACTCGACCGCTCTTTTCATTTCAGTTTGCACCTTGTCCATCCCACATTTAAGTCCATGAGCTATACATGGAGCATATGCTATTATGACAGATGGCCCCTTGTATTCCTGAGCTTCTTTTATGGTTTTCATCAATTGATTATAATCCGCCCCCATAGAAACCTGAGCGACATATATATCCCCATATGTCATCAACATAGCCCCTAAATCTTTTTTAGGGCTAGGTTTTCCAGAAGCGGAGAATTCAGCTACTGCTCCGATTGGCGTCGCCTTTGAGCTCTGTCCACCCGTATTTGAGTAAACTTCAGTGTCGACTATTAAAACATTTATATCTTCACCGCCTGCAAGCACATGGTCGAGACCTCCAAATCCTATATCATAAGCCCAGCCATCACCGCCAAACATCCAAAAGCTCTTCTTTACGAGTTGATCCTTATACTTCAAAATCTCCTTCGCAGATTCTCCACCTTCATTTTCAAGAGCATTTATCAATTTTTCGCTGACTTCTTTTGAACTGTCGAAATCGTCGTATTTCTCTATCCATTCGATTGCAACCTCTTTTAATTCCGGATCTTTAGTATTTTCAATTATCGAATTTACTCTGATCTTTTGAGCTTCTCTCTGCTTGCTCACAGACATCAACATTCCCAAACTGAATTCCGCATTGTTTTCAAATAGGGAATTAGACCAGGCCGGTCCATGCCCTTTTTTGTTTTTCGTATATGGAATTCCCGGCATGGGCGATCCCCATGCCTGACTACAACCTGTAGCATTTGCCCAGTATATCCTGTCTCCAAAAAGCTGAGTTAAAAGCTTGGCATATGGCGTTTCGCCACAACCTGCACAAGCGGCAGAGAATTCAAGAAGAGGCTGTCTGAATTGACTTCCCTTTATGGAATAGGGATTAAAAAGATCTCCCTTGTCCTTTAGCGAAAGTGCGTAATTCCAATTTATATTCATTTCCTCTTTCAAATCTACCGGCTCCATCTCCAAAGCTTTATTTTTAGCCGGACAAGTATTTGCACAACTTCCGCAACCCGTACAATCATATGCCGATATCTGAAGACTGTATTTCATATCCTTTACTGCCGGACCTTTTGCGGGCATCATCTTGAAATCATCGGGAGCATCTTTTTCTTCTTCATCATCTAATAGATAGGGTCTGATTACAGCATGTGGACAAACCAGGGAACATCTATTGCATTGAATGCAATTTTCGCTTATCCAAACCGGTATTCTCTTTGCAATTCCCCTCTTTTCATATGCTGTAAGTCCCATTTCGAAATTTCCATCCTCGTATCCCTTAAAGGCGCTTACAGGCATATTATCTCCCTTTTGTCTATTAAGGGGGATTAAAAGCTCTCTTACAACATCAGGCAAATCCTCATCAAATATATATGATTTAGTTTCACATTCAGACCAGTATTCCGGTATTTCAATCTTAGTCAGTCCGCTTATTCCAGCATCGACAGCAGCTAAATTTTTATTTACTACCTCGTCTCCCTTTTTAAAATAAGTCTTTCTTATCGTCGACTTTATCTTATCGACCGCATCTTCTATCGGGATTATCTGCATCAAAGCAAAGAAAGCTGATTGCAAAACTGTATTTATAAATCCTCCAAGCCCTAGATCCATGGCTATCTTGCTCGCATCTATAGTATATAGAGATATTTTATTTTCTTTAATCTTGTATTTAACTTCATTCGGAAGCTTTTCATCCAATTCTTCAGGCTTCCAATTAGTATTTAATAAGAGGATTCCACCCTCCTTAACATCGTCTACTATATCATAACTTCCAATATAGCTTTGATTATGACATGCTACAAAGTCAGCTTTCTTTACATAATATGATCCTCTAATTGGCTTTTTCCCAAATTTCAAATGAGATTTAGTTACGCCATATGATTTTTTTGCGTCAAATTCAAAATAAGCTTGAGCATATAAATCATCTCTTTCATTAATTATATGGACTGTGTTTTTATTTGCTCCTACAGTACCATCTCCTCCAAGTCCCCAAAATTTACATGATATCTCCTGATTTTCGTTTAGAGACTCAATCTCTATGGACTCCAAGGAATTATTATTTACATCGTCAATTATCCCAATCGTAAAATCTCTTACCGGATACTCGCTTTCCAAATTCTTATATACAGCTAAAATCTGAGCGGGGTCTGTGTCCTTAGAACTCAAGCCGTATCTTCCGCCGATTATCAATACATCTCTGTCCTTATTTGTAAAAGCAGTACATATATCCTGATATAAAGGCTCTCCGCTAGAACCCATCTCCTTGCATCTGTCTAAGACGGCAATTCTCTTTACGCTTTTTGGAATCGCATTTAAGAAATGGTCTATAGAGAATGGTCTGTAAAGATAAACCTGTAGAAATCCAACATTATGGCCATTGGAATTCAAATAATCCACTGTCTCCTTAATAGTTCCCGAGACCGATCCCATAGCAACCACAATATTTTCAGCATCTTCGCTTCCATAATAATTAAATAATCCGTATTTTCTTCCCGTCATCTCGCTTATATCTTTCATATATTCCTCTACTATATATGGAAGATTTTCGTAAAATGGATTATTTGCCTCACGAATTTGAAAATATATATCGGGATTTTGTACCGTCGCCCTTATCTTAGGCCTTTCAGGATTTAAACTATTCATTCTAAATTCTTCTAATGCCTGTCTGTCGACTAATTTCTTTAAATCTTCATCATCCGGTAATTCAATCTTATTTAATTCATGCGAAGTTCTAAAACCATCAAAGAAATGCATAAATGGTATTCTGCCCTTTATCGCAGCTAGATGGGCAACAGAACCTATATCCGCCACCTCTTGAACAGAACCTGATGACAGCATAGCAAATCCCGTCTGTCTACAATTCATAACATCGGAATGGTCGCCGAATATGCTCAATGCATGCGTTCCAACAGTCCTTGAAGCGACATGTATAACACCGGGCAGTCTTTCTCCTGAAATCCTGTGCATCACCGGTATCATAAGCAAAAGCCCTTGACTAGAAGTATAAGTGGTCGACAAAGCTCCCGTCTCCAATGCTCCATGAACTGTTGCGATAGCTCCTGCTTCCGACTGCATTTCTATGAGCGAAACATTTTGTCCAAATAGATTTTCTCTTCCTTTAGCTGACCAGATATCAGTGTATCCGGCCATAGCTGATGACGGAGTAATCGGATAGATAGCGGCGACCTCTGTAAATCTATAAGCTATATCGGCCGCAGCTTCATTTCCGTCCATTGTAACTATTCTTTTATTCATAATCTTCTCCCAAACCTTTTAAATAGTTCTCAGCATTCTCTCTCATCTTGTATTTTTGAACCTTGCCTGCCGCATTCATAGGAAATTTCTTTAAGAATACGACATGCTTAGGGACCTTATGCCTTGACATATTCCCCATTATATACTCTTTCATTTCCCTTTCAGTCATTTCTTCGCCATCTTTTAATATGACGCATGCCATTATTTCTTCACCGTATTTCTCATTCGGCACGCCAATGACTTGAACATCCTTTACCTTTGGATTTGTATAAATATATTCCTCTATTTCTTTGGGATAGATATTTTCACCACCCCTGATTATCATATCTTTAAGTCTTCCCGTTATATTATAGTAGCCGTCCTCAGTCCTGCAAGCCAAGTCTCCGGAATGTAGCCATCCCTGATTATCGACTGCATCATGAGTTTCCTCCGGCATTTTGTAATATCCCTTCATAGTATTATATCCTCGAGAGCAGAATTCTCCATTTTCTCCGTCCTCGACCTCTTCACCCGTTTCGGGATCGATTATTTTACATTCTATATGCGGAAGATTGAAACCGACAGTTTCACATCTCTTGTCAAGCGGGTCCTCCCAATGAGACATGGTCGATCCCGGAGATGATTCTGTCTGCCCATATACAGAGACTATTCCCCTCATATTCATGCCTTCGGGACTTGCCGCTCTTTTCATTAAATCAGCAGGACAGCCTGCACCGGCCATTATTCCCGTCCTCATATAGGAGAAGTCGGTATTCTCGTAATCCTCATGGTTGAACATCGCTATAAACATAGTCGGAACTCCATGGAAACAAGTTATCCTCTCCAGATTTATGCAAGCCAAAGAAGCTTTAGCTGAAAAATAAGGTAGCGGACATATGGTTGCGCCATGTGACATCGAAGCCGTCATCGCCAATACCATTCCAAAGCAGTGGAACATGGGAACTTGAATCATCATCCTGTCTGCGGTCGAAAGTCCAAGCCTGTCTCCTATCGCCTTTCCATTATTGACTATATTGTAATTTGTTAGCATTACACCCTTAGGAAATCCGGTAGTTCCGGAAGTATACTGCATATTACATACATCATCCGGCTTCACATCTGCAGCTCTTCTGTAGACCTCCTCTAAAGGTACTAATTCAGATCTTCTCATTGCTTCTTTGAATTCCAGACATCCTTCCATTTCAAATCCAACGCTGATTATATTTCTTAAAAATGGAAGTCTCTTCGCCCTAAGAGGCTTACCCGGCTCTGTATCGTATAATTCGGGGCATAATTCTAGCATTATCTCCTCATAATTAGAGTCGAGACAAGATTTTATCATAATCAATGTATGAGTGTCGGATTGTCTCAAAAGATACTCGACTTCATGAGATTTATAGGCTGTATTGACAGTTACCAGAACGGCTCCTATCTTGATCGTAGCCCAAAATGCTATAAACCATTCCGGTACATTCGTCGCCCAAACCGCCACTTTACTTCCGGGTTCTACTCCCAAAGATATAAGCGCAGCAGCGAATTCATCTACATCATCTTTAAATTCTGAATAAGTCCTCGTATAATCCAAAGTCGTATATCTTATCGCCCTTTGATCCGGAAACTCCTCAGCAACTCTATCCAATAATTCAGGAAAAGTCTCGTCTATCAAGATGTCCTTTTCCCATATATATTGACCAGTATGGTCGAAATTATAATATAATTCTTTTTTTCTGCTTCTAGGATTTGAAAAGCTGTTCATATAATTTATGAAATGCGGAAATATTATATCAGGATCATTTAAATCCTCAATCCATTCCGGCTTCCACTCGAGAGATATAAAGCCATCGTAATTTATCGAACTCAAAGCCTCCATCATGCTTAGCATGGGAACAGTACCCTCTCCTATGAAATTAAAGCTCGCATCGTCATCTGAATCTCTAATATGAACATGCTTTACATAAGCTCCAAGATTTTTTATAGTTTCAGCAGCCGTCTCGCCATTATCTCTATATGGATGATGCATGTCCCAAAGTACTGCTAGATAATCAGATGCGAATTCATTTAAAATATCTCTCAATTTAAGAGTATCTGAGAATATTCCCGAAGTCTTAATCAATATCTTGACCTTGTTCTCTGAAGCCTTTTGAAGAACCGATTTAAGATTCTTCTTTACGATTTCCAATTCATCTTCCTTAGCAAATACGCTGATATAAGGCACTCTGGTATTGCCGGCAATCTCGATTAGCTCGCAAATTTGAAAGATGATATTTTCATCATCTTGAGATAAATCATGAGATGAATCGAAACATGATATCTTTAAATCCTCTTCAAATAAATTTCTAACCGTCTCAGCAGTATTTACCTCATTAAATGGACCCCCGAGATTTACCAGATCTTCATTTTTTTGGATATCGTATAATTCTATGCCTGAAAATTTCATTTCCTTAGCAAGGTCGAGAATATCATCCCAACTCAAATTTTCCCATCCTCTAGTTGAAAATGAAAGTTTCATCATCTTTCCTCCTCATAAGCGATCTTGTTTAATGCATTAACATATGCCCTTATACTCGCTCCGACAATATCTGTAGAAATACCATGACCTGAATATACTCTTCCATTAGATCTAAGCTTTACGACAGTCTCTCCCATCGCTTCTCTACCCTGTGTGACAGCTTGTATTTGGAAATCATCTAATTCATAATGCCTGCCTATAATCGACTCTATGGCCAAAAATGCTGCATCTATCGGCCCGTCTCCTACACTTATCCCCTCAAGAATCTCATCGCCCTTTTTAAGCTTTAGATGAGCCATCGAAGTTATAATATTACCTGTATTTATAACATATCTGTGAACTGTATAGGTCGACGGTATCTGTGCACTAGAGGTCGCGACGATCTTGTCCAATTCTTTTCTCCCGACATTTCCCTTTTTCCTGGCAATCCTCATAAATGCATCGTAAATCATCGCGCCGTCTTTTTCATTTACCTCATAGCCCATCTTCCTAACTACATTTAATACTGATTTTTCGCTGTCATGACGACTCAAGACAAATGAATCTTCATCTCCATCTTGTACACCGAAATCAAAAGGCGAATTTTTACTCCTATTCGTTTCACATATCCATTTTATTTTTTCAACTATCTTATTTAACTCGGTCATCTTTATATCCGAGAACACGCTGCAAACATGACCTTTCATAGAGATTAACTTTGAAATATTTTTAAGCGATATGGAATCTTCATTATAAGCAGATGTCTTTACCTCTCTAGCACCCATCTTGATGGCTTTAATCGCCAAAGAGTCCGCCATAGCGATCTCATTGGAGCATTTCACTCCCAATCTTATATCCTCTATCCCAGGAATTCCCATTATCTCTTCTAGGAATCTCTCAAATTCATCAGGCAACATAAGCCCTGCACTATCCGATACGGTTATTATATTCGCCCCCGCTTTAATAGCTCTTTCGATACATCTTTTTAAAAAATCAGCATCTGCCCTACAAGCATCTTCAGCTATAAACTCGACTTCATCTGCAAATCTTCTACATTCCGCTATCGTATTTTCGATAGTTTCCATTAATTTTTCTGGCTTCATTCCCGAAATATATTCCATTTGAACAGAGCTGGTAGGCGCTTCTACTTGAAGTCTATACCTCTTTGCAATTTTTAATGCATCTACTGTTTGTTCAATATTATCCCCTTTCAAATTGACGGGAACGGCAATCACGCTATTTTTCACAGCTGTCGCTATCGACTTTATCAAAAGATGATCCGTCTTCGCCTTATTTATCTTTGCCAATTCAATAACCGAAACATCTAGTCGATCTAAAAGTTTCGCTAATTCTATCTTATCTCTAAAGCTCAATACAAAATCATCATATCCTGAATTTTTTATAGTTATATCGCTAATATATATTCTTTCCATCTTATCCCTCCATTTAAATATAAAAAATCCCTGAAGTCTAATACTTCAGGGACGAATTTCTCGCGGTACCACCCTAATTATCCAATAAAAATTGGATCTCTCTCGGACTCAACTAAGTCCAAAGCCGATCACGGGGCATCCGGATTAAGCTACTTATAAAAATGTTCGCAAAACCTACTCGAGAGGTAGACTGAATTCTATCTTCGGTATCGGCTCTCAGCAAACGCCGACTCTCTGGAACTCTCCAATAGAAACATAACTCCGTCAAAGTATTTAATATTTAGATTAAGGGCATTTTATCACAAATCAAATTCATAATCAAGTACTTTAATAGAATTTGTCGTAAAAGTCTTAAAGCATACTCTATTAATTAAAAAAATGTAATATTTATAAACTCATAATTTTATAAAATCTTTTAAAATAATCTTTCATACCCGTATGGAAATTCATATCAGCTATAATTCAATTCCCCTCCTTATTTTCGTCATATGCCGAGAAAATTTGAATAGACAAGCCAAAAACCGTCAATTAATTCTTTTCCTTAGCTTTTTGTAAAGATGATTATTTTCCGATTCAAAAAATCATATAGCTTGGCTGAATCGCATTCAAAATTATCGCTTCATCAAGATCATAGCTTAAATCTATCACATTCATCAATATGCATAAAACATCTTCTCGACGGTCATTCCGTAAAATAAAATATTCCCATATTCGCCCCGACTTGAAATATCTTTTAGTTTTTTTAATGTCATAGAATCTATTTTGTCATTATAAGATATATTTTCAATTTTGATTTAGGCGACAAAAAAGGCCCTTCGGGCCTTATTAAATCTATTCTATTCCACATGCTTTTTTGGCTAATTTATCCGCCTCTTCATTAAATAAATCTCCGGAATGGGCTTCGACCTTGAAAAATTTCACCTCTAATTCATCTTTTATCCCCTGGTAAAAATCATGGTATTTAATCGTCAGCTTTTTATTTCTCTTCCATTCGCCGGTCGCCCATTTTTCTATACCTAAGTAGTCATAATACAGATATAATCTTTGTTTTTTTAATGCGAGGGCCTTTTTCATAGAATACACAGCTCCAAATACTTCTCCGGCCACATTTCTATTTTCTATATAATCCTCGTCGTCTGAAGATCCAGAATAGTCTTTTCTTCCTAATTCGTCGAATATGACTACTCCATAACCAAAGACCTTTGTCCTTGAATTAAAACTCCCGTCAACATAAGCGACCATTTCCCCTTTTTTTATACTGGCCTGTATTTCTAATTCCCTACTCTCTAAGGACTGATTTTCAATTTCTTTTGATTCGCATTTTTCTGCTATTTCTTCGCCAATAAATAATAATGCCTCTCTTCGGGTCTTAAAAGATTTGTATACAGCCCCGGGATATCCGATTACCTGCTTTTGACAATCGGGCCAATTTAGATATATTCCTTTTTCCCTGCCCTTTTTTACGGCATAAAATTTCCCGCCCTTGCTCATTTTTTAACCGAATGTGCAAGTCTACTTGCAGCGGCAGCCGCTAGTGCCGCAACTATATCATCGAGAAATGTATTTACCACGTCATCCTTTGACATATCGAGCTTTTTAATTATACCTATCTTTTCCTTATCGAGATATCCGAAATTTGTCAGCCCAATTGATCCGTATATATTTACGATCGAAAGCGGTAGGATTTCATCGATTCCAAATAAACCTTCGTCCGATTTTATAATAGATCCAATGGGATCAGGTAAATCTCCCCTTTCAGCAAGTTCATCTATGGCTATACCTGTAAGCACTGCATGAACCACTTCTCTTTTTTCTAAAACCTTATTTAAATGATGCATACATATTTCTATATCCAATTCATCTAAATAATCCTTTTGTAATTTATATACTATATCAGCTATATCCTCAAGTTCTACACCTCTCGATTTTAATGCCTTCTTTGCTTCAATCGTAAGTTCTTCTACAGGATATTTATATTGTCTTTTTCTCAAACCCATTTTTTCACCATCCATCATTTATTTGCCCATGCTGAGATACTGCCCGCCGGTGCAATAAATACTCCATTTCCCTCTTCGTCAATCGTCACTTCTTCATTTAATTGACCTGTCAAATCTCTGTAGATCTTGCCAGCCTGGTCTTTTCCAACATTCATCTTTATTTCCGATCTATCTCTATTCGTTATGGCAACAGCAAGCCTGCCCGGATGTTTTTCATTTCCCTTTCTTACAAATCCGATTGTATGCGGATCTTCAAAGTAGTCATCCTGTTCGCCATAAGCGTAATTTTTTCTTATGAATATCAGATTGTCTATAATTTCTTTCATTCCTTCAACCGGTTGATCCCCTTTTATACCATAGTAATCTCCATAAAAGACGCATGGATACCCGTCTTTTCTCAAGAGAATCAATCCATATGCAATCCTCTTAAACCAAGGATCTACAAAAGAGCTCAGAGCCTCACCCGGCTGTGAATCGTGATTGTCTACAAATGTAACGGCTATAGTCGGGTATTCTTTAACTACCGAATTGTCGAATATCTTCCTTAAATCATAGTCTCCTCCGCCTACAGCTGCATTAAATAAATTAAAATGAAGACCGACATCAAAAATATCCAAATTATATTCAGTTTCGTATAGATAATGCCCTGTTTGATTAGGATCATTTACCCAATACTCGCCAAAGCAGTAAAAATCAGGTCCAAATGTAGATTCTACATGATCTATAAATTTAGCCATGAAGATATCATCTATATGCTTAGCTGCATCTATTCTAAAACCATCCACCTTTGTATTATCTACAAGCCATTTAGTCCATGATTTAAATTCATTAAATACATCTGGATGTGAATGATCTATATTGGCAAACATCAGATAATCAAAATTTCCCTTCTCACCCGACACGCCATATGCCCATCCCTTATTTTCTCCAACTATTCTGAATATTCCCGTCTTTCCGGTCTTATTATCCATATCCACGCCAGTAAAATGGTTGAAATTCCATTTAAATTCCGAGTATTTCCCCTTTCTTCCCGGGAAATCAAAACCCGTCCAGCCCTCTATCTCATGTTGATCCGATATATCTTTTGTCCTGTCATTAGGATCGACCTCGACGGCTTGAAATTTTTCAGTATAATCTGCGCCGGCTTTATGATTCATGACTATATCTGCATATACCAAGATACCATTTTTGTGGCTCGTATCGATCAAATCAATCAGATCTTCTCTCGTTCCGTATTTTGTCCTCTTGTTTCCCTTTTGATCGAATTCTCCCAAATCATATAGATCGTAAATCCCATATCCATTGTCATTTGTACCCGTCGCTTTACAAAATGGCGGTAACCAAATAGAATCAAATCCCGACTTCTTCAATTCTGGGATCAATTCTTTTAAATTTTTAAAATGATTGCCGTCATCGGGAATATACCATTCGAATCCTTGTAGCATTACAGCATTTTCCATATTTACCTCCAAATTTTACTCAGATATTCCTATTTTACCCCATTAATATCTATTAAATCATATCTCATTTAAATTAAAAAGAGACATCTGCAAGATGCAAATGTCTCCTTGATTTATTCTTATTCATATCTGTAATCGTAATGCAATGCCTCTCCCGACTGAACTTGTCTGTCGAAATCGTCGTACATCATCTTAGCATGTTTTAATAATACGAATAGTCCGATGACGTTCGGTATTACCATTACACCATTAAACATATCCGCAAGTTCCCAAACCAATTCTACATTAAGAGTTGATCCAAGAACTATAAATACGAGTACAAGACCTTGATATACTCTTACAGCACCCTTTGAATTAAATAGGTATTTATTATTACCTTCTCCGAAATAATACCAACCGACGATGGTTGTAAATGCGAAGAACATAAGAGCTATTGCCAGGAATTTAGCACCGCCATCTCCAAATGCAGTTCTAAAAGCTTCCTGAGTTACTACAGGTCCCTGTAATCCCAATTGGTCAGCTCCTGTTGAAAGAACTATAAGTGCGGTAGCGGTACATACAATTATCGTATCTATAAATACACCTACCATCGCAACAGTTCCCTGAATAACGGGATGCTCGACATCAGCTACGGCGTGGGAGTTTGGAGTAGAACCCATACCGGCTTCGTTTGAGAATAGACCTCTGGCAATACCGTATCTGATAGCTGTCTTAACTGCGACACCCGCAGCACCACCGAGTACGGCTTTTGAACTGAATGCTCCCTTGAATATTGCAGCTAAAACCGGTCCTATCATATGATTGAATTTAACTAAAATCGCTATAGATCCGATGATATATATCGCCGCCATTATAGGAACTACAAGTTCGGTAAATTTAGCTATACGCTTCATACCACCGACGAAAATCAATGCTGCAAATATTGCCAATATGATTCCGATAAATATCGGCTTTATACCGAATGCAGATTCCATAACTCCAGCTATAGAATTAGACTGAACCATATTTCCAATAAATCCAAGTGCGAGGATGATCGTTACGGCAAAGAAACCTCCGAGGAATTTTCCAAGTCCTTCATGACCTTTTTCTTTAAATCCCTTACTGATATAATAAGCAGGTCCACCGACGAATTCTCCGCCTCTTGTCTCTCTGTACTCCTGCGCTAAAAGTGCCTCGACTGAAATCGTAGACATTCCTATAATTGCTACAAGCCACATCCAGAAAATAGCACCGGGACCACCCGAAACTATTGCTGTAGCCACACCACCGATATTACCTGTACCTACTTGCGCCGCTATCGCCGTTGCAAGCGATTGGAATGAAGACATAGAGCCTTCTTTTCCCTCTTCTCTGGCAAATATTTTACCAAAGCTGTTTTTAAACCCCATTCCAAGTCTCTTGAACTGTGGAAATCCTAAATATATAGTAGAAATAATACCAAATCCACCCAAAATAATCATCATAGGCGGTCCCCACAGTATGTTGTTAATAGCAGAAACAACTTTTAATAAACCTTCCATAAAATACCTCCTTTTACTATTTAACAATAGCTATATATGGGATTTCTATTGTCAGTACTATTCTACCATATTGACGATATATTGCAAACGTTTTTTGAAAAATAAAAAGAAAGGTTTTAATAGTTACAACTATATCCTGATAAGTCCTAAACATCAACGAGTATTTGAAATTCGGATCATAAATTGTAATTCAGAAAACCTTAACTTCTTCTATTATTAAATTATTAAAAACCGAGATAAAGCATATATAGTCCCAATGCCAATACCAATATTCCAAATATAATATTAAAAATCTTTGAGAATTTTTTATATCCTTCATTTGCAATGTCGATTCCGCCCATTGTAGATCCGACTATTACGACTATTATTCCATGTCCAAGTGCATATAAGAGAAATAATACTATACCCTTTAATATGCTCGCTCCCGTACCGCTTATTATCGCCATCAATGCTATCATAACAGGAGTTGCACATGGAGATGCAAAAACGCCCGAGATTATACCCAGTACAAAAGCTCCAAATCTCTTATGCTTGACTATATTTCCATTTAAATTTATTTTAGAGAATATATCGATAACGCCAAACATCTGAAGAGCAACAATTATCATCAATATCCCGAGAAATATATACCAGAGAGAACCTGTAAAGCTGATCAATTTTCCAATAAGGGATGCGATTACCCCGAGTATTGCAAATGTCAGAGCATTACCCAATGCATATGATAGAGATAATTTGAATGCCTTCTTTGTATTCATCTCTTTTCCGGCACCTAGATATGTTATGATTATCGGCAAAGATGTTAGCGAACATGGTGTGAGGGATGTCAAGAATCCTCCCAGTATTGCGAATAAGGGAAGCATCACTCCCCCTTCCCTTATTCCTGCACCAATCGTATAGAGTATATTATTCAGCATTATTCATTTCTCCGAGTATCTCTTTTAATTGATCCTTGCTCAATTTACCATATGCCATCGATAGACCATGCTCATCGCTGTCATTAGCCTTATATTTATATATGAATTTACTATAATCATCTGAAGGGTCAAATGGATTTCCCTTTGCATCGATTAATATTGTTGCCGGAGTAGCTTGGATGGGAAACATCTCCGCAAAATCCTTATTCCTTATGATATCGACATATTTAATAAGCGCCTTGCCTCTCAATTCCTTATTTAAATTCATCAAATCTGGTTCCATCTGTCTGCAGTATATGCAGGTCTCTGATCCAAATGTTATAATTATTGGAATCTTATACTCTTTATATCTTTCAAGGCTTATATCTGTAGTGTCGTAAAGATCAAAATCCCCTTTAGAAATTTCTTCGACTGCATCATTTTCCTTTAGACTCTCATATCCCCATGAATTTGCAGCATCAGTTTCTGCTTCTTCTTTACTCTCATCTTCTTTTACTTCATC
>JAUNVF010000001.1:18648-97195 GCA_030537815.1 Tissierellia bacterium
TTCTCTTTCCGTCTTCGACTCTTCATCTTTTTTCTCATCGACTTTAGATTCATCTTTTTCTTCTTTTGATTCACTCTCTATATTTTTATCTTCTTCGATTTGAACCGTATCCTGTTTTGTATCTTTTTCATCGACTTTATTGCCGGATTTCTTTATAAATATTACCACCAAAACCGCTATCAGTACCGCAGCGATGATCAATATCTTTTTAGACTTTTCTGAATTCATTTCATCATCTCCATTTCTTTTTAGACAAGTAATTTATACCCTCAATCTATTAGAATAATCAATTAAGAATCTTTACTATTGCTCAATTATAGGGTATAATAAGATATACCTGATTTAATTTTGATAATAATATATTAATAAAGAAAAGTGAAGTGATAAAATGGGTTATGTAGAAATGCGAGATTCATCAAAATTTTATAAAATGGGCGACACTACAATAATTGCAAATAACAAGATCAATTTTCAAATAGAAAAGGGCGAGCTCGTCGTAATCGTCGGCCCGTCCGGAGCCGGTAAATCTACGGTTTTAAATATACTCGGAGGAATGGACAAAAACGACGAAGGCGAGGTGATCATTGACGGCAAAAATATATCAAATCTCAATGATCATGACCTTACGAGTTATAGGAGATATGATGTGGGATTTGTATTTCAATTCTATAATTTAATCCCAAATCTCACTGCCATTGAGAATGTTGAATTGGCATCTCAAATTGTCGATAATTCACTTGACCCTATGGAAGTCCTGAAAAATGTTGGCTTAGAAAAGAGAATCAATAATTTCCCTGCCCAATTATCGGGCGGAGAACAGCAGAGAGTCGCAATAGCAAGGGCGATAGCGAAGAATCCAAAATTGCTTTTATGCGACGAACCGACGGGGGCCCTCGATTATACTACCGGGAAGGCGATTTTAAAATTACTTCAAAATACAGCTAGAACTACTGGTACCACTGTAATTATAATTACTCATAATACAGCAATTACACCTATAGCTGATAGAATAATCGAGATAAATGATGCCAAGGTTAGAAATATCACATTAAATAAAAATCCAAAATCAATAGACGAAATAGAATGGTAGTGAAAATATGAAAAAAACTGCTCTTAGAAAAGATATAATCCGAGAATTTCTCAAGTCTAAGTCGAGGGTACTTTCAATCGTAGCGATGGTAGCCCTCGGTGCTCTTGCAGTCGTCGGCTTGACAGTAACCGGCCCTTCGATGCGGGAGACTATGAATCACAGACTTGAGAAATATGATATGCCGGATATCATCGTAAATTCGACATATGGTTTAGACTATGAAGACAGGCTTTCAATCGAGAGAAGTAAGGATATAAGAGAGCTGGAGTACGGATACCAACTCGATGTGGTCATCGACGGTACAGATAAGCTGTTTAGAATCGAAAGCCTCGGCAAAATGCCAAAATACAGAATAGTTGAAGGCAGACTCCCAGAGAAGAGCGGAGAAGTAGCCGTCGATGTAAGCTCACATTACAAAGATTTGAAGATAGGAGATGAAATTCATCTCTTAAGGGGAAATACAGAGCCCTTAGATGACGAGCTTAATACAGAGATTTTTAAAGTAGTCGGCATGATTCAATCACCTGAGTACTTCAACGAAGATCAAAAAGGCAGAAGTGTTTATGGCAAAGGCGAATTGGATGGATTCGCAGTTATAACAGAGGATAATTTCAATCTCGAGGTATATACCATCGCAAGGATGATGATGAAGGGTACTGAAAATCTAAAGAGGTATTCCGATGAATACCTTGATTTGGTTTCGGGATACAAAGATGATATTACAAAAAATATAGAAGACAGACCCGAAAAGAGACTTGCAAAGATAAAAGAGGATGCCAATAAGGATATAATTGAGGCAGAAGACAAGATTACTGAAGCTAAAGATAAGATTTCTGACGGTCAAAAAGAACTTGATGATGCTAGAGAGGAATTAGACGATGCCATAAAGAAATACAGCGACGGCAAAAGCGAATTCGAAGAAGAGACTTCAAAGGCTAAAAGGGAATTAGATGATGCAAAGAGAGAATTAGATGATGCAAAACTAAAGCTCGACGAAGGCAAGAGAGATTATGAACTTGGATTGAGCGAGTTCAATATCGAGATTTCTAAAGGACAAAAGAAAATCGAAGATGCCAAAGCTGAATTGAATAAGGCAAAAAAAGAAATAGACGACGGAAAATCGGAATACCAAAAAGCGTCAGATGAATTCAATAGCGAGATATCGAAGGCGGAAAAAGAACTTGCAGATGCCAAGTCTGAACTTGATGAAAACAGGACGAAACTCGAGTCGGGATGGTCTGAATACGAAGAAGGATTAAAAAAATACGAAACCGGAATAAGAGATGCTGAAAGAGAATTAATCGAAAATGAGAAAAAATTATCTGATGCTAAGTCAGAACTCGAATCCGCAAAGACGAGGATACCTTTAGAAGAACATAAACTCCAATCAGGCTGGAATGATTATAATCAAGGAAAAAGCAAATTAGACTCAGCAAAGCCGCAAATCGAAGCAGGAAAAATCCAATTGGAACAGGCGCAGCAAGAAATTGACTCTGCTTATGCTGAAATAAATGGAGCATATGCTGAAATCTCATCTAAAGAATCAGAATTAAATGGTAATTTAAATGAACTCGAGAAAAATAA
This sequence comes from Tissierellia bacterium, assembly GCA_030537815.1. Lineage (GTDB taxonomy): Bacteria > Bacillota > Clostridia > Tissierellales > Peptoniphilaceae > Microaceticoccus. The sequence continues at coordinate 21,323 of JAUNVF010000001.1, forward strand.
AGCGAGTTTACAAAGTCAGATTCAGTCATTGGAAGCTCAAATGACTTCAATAAAAGAAGACAAAAACTTAAGCGATGAAGAAAAAGCAAGTATGATTGGCGGCATCGAGGCAAAGATAGTCGCTATAAATGTAGCAATAGCAGATATCGACACAAAAATTGAAACTGTAAAACAAGGTCTAATGCAGCTTAATACGAAAAAGTCACAAGTCGACGAGCAAAAAAAATTTGCCGATGAAAGCCAGCGGGTTTTAAACTCCAAAAAGGCGGATTTCGAAGAGCAGTACAATGAATATATGGCGAATAAAGAAAAATTAGATCAATCCAGATTAAAACTCGAAGAAGGAGAAAGGCAATTAAAAGCTGCCAAAGAGAAATTAAAAACCGGAGAAATCGAATACCAAAATGGAATAAATAAATTATCTGAAGGAAAGAAAAAACTGGAAGAAGAGAAGATTTCCAAAAAAGCCGAACTCGATAAAGCTCATGAAGAATTGGTCGAGAGTCAAAAGAAATTTGATGAAGGCGAAAAAAAATACGAAGATGCTCTAGCAGAATTCAATAAACAAAAGGCCGATGGAGAAAAAAAATTAAAAGAAGCCAAAGAGAAATTAGACTCGGGAGTAAAAGAATACGAGGACGGCCTTAAAAAATTATCCGATTCCGAAATCGAATTCGAAAACGAAAAGAAAAAGGGCGAGAAAAAGCTAGCTGATGCAAAAGCAGAGCTAGATAATGGAAATACCGAGTATTTGAACGGTCTAGCCGAGTGGAAAGACGGAAAAGCAGAATATGATAGAGAAGTATCCAATGGTCAAAGCGAGCTTGAAGATGCTTACCAAAAAATCCTCGATGGAGAGGATGAGTATAAGGAAGGTCTTAAAGAATTTGAGGATAAGACCAAAGATGCAGATGCTGAAATTTCCGATGGAGAAAAAGAAATAGCAGACGGCAAAAAAGCGATATCTAAACTCAAGCTACCGAAATACTTTGTCCATGATATCGAAGACAATCACGGAATTTACCTCTATATGGCAAATTCTAGGAGAATGGATATACTATCGCTTATATTTCCTGCATTCTTCTATGCGATCGCCATGCTCGTCACAGTTGCAAGCATGTCGAGAATGGTCGACGAAAATAGAACGCAGATCGGAACGCTCAAGTCATTGGGTTATAGTACGACGAGTATAGCAAATAAATACTTCGTGTATGGAGCGATACCGAGCATAGTCGGTGCTATATTGGGAATATTATTGGGCCACACCATACTTTCAGAATTGATATACGACGCATATTCGACCGGATTCGTCGTAGGAAATCAGATGATGAGACCATATCCACAATTCATATCATTTGCATTCTTCACATCCATCATACTGATAACGGGGACTGCGGTTTTCACAACTCGCAATACCCTTAAACATAATGCAGCCACCCTACTCAGACCAAAGGCTCCTAAGGTCGGCACGAGGATAATGCTCGAGAGGATAAAACCGCTTTGGAATAGGCTGACATTTTTACAGAAAGTAACTGCAAGAAATATATTCAGATACAAAGTCAGAATGCTCATGACCATATTTGGCGTTGCAGGCTGTACAGCACTTCTATTTATGGGATTTGGACTTAGAGATTCAATAGTTCAGATTTCTCCCATACAATATGGAGATATCATAAAATACGATTTGGTATGTATAACAGATGAAGATGCTGATAAAGAAGATTTAGATCATTATCTCAACACTCTAAAGACCGATCCCGATTTAGATGAGTATTTAAAGGCGAGATATGATATAGGACTTATAAATTTCAGCGATAAACCCGATCAAGAAGTTCATATCATAACAGTATTCGACGAATTGAAATTTAAGGATTTCGTATCTTTAAGGGATAGAAAAAAAGGAAAGCCCATAGCGGTAAGAGATGACGGAGTGGTCATTTCTGAAAAATTAGCTGATGTACTCGATCTTAAGATCGGAGATGAATTCACAATCGAAGACTCCGACAATGATTTGAGAAAAATGAAAGTCAATGCCATAACAGAAAATTATATAAATCACTATATCTATATGTCGGATAGTCAATACGAAAAAGTATTTGGAGAAAAAGCAATTCCCAATTCAGATTTTGTAACTCTCAATACAAATGACAGTAAATCGACCGAACATATAGTATCTATGTTGATGAAAGAAAAAGCTGTAATGTCGATAATCGACACGACTAGGATCAATTATCAAGTAGGTAAATTGCTAGATTCTCTAAATCTCATAGTCGGAGTATTGATAGTCATATCTTCGATTTTAGCTATAGTAGTGCTTTACAATCTGACAAATATAAATGTCTCTGAAAGAATAAGAGAATTGTCGACGATAAAAGTACTCGGATTTTACTCAAAAGAAGTCACTTCCTATATCTATAGAGAGACCTATCTGCTTACGATTATAGGAATACTTGCAGGTTATCTCTTAGGATATGCGATACATTGGTTTATCATCAATGTAATAGTTCCTGAAGAAGTAATGCTGGCAAGGCATATACTGCTCTCAAATTATATCTTATCTGCAGCCATAACATTGGTTTTATCTGCAATAGTTATGGTGGTAATGCATATTAGGCTTAAGAGGGTAGATATGGTTGAAGCATTAAAAGCTGTCGAATAATCAAAAGCTGTGTTTTGGGCTGACCCCATAAACTTATACGTAAACCGACGGACGAAAGTTTGTCGGTTTTTGCTTAGGCATCAGTATTGTTTACCCATATTCGAATAAGAATTGTGGATGAAAGCTTATTTTTTATTATACTGTCATAATCACGCTTTCCGCCAAATACTCTTTGACAACCATGAGTTTAAAACTTTTTTCTTTTAGGTATAAAACCCCTGCAATTGGTTCAATTTCTTGGTCCAACTGGAGGGGTTTTATATCTTCACAGCTATTTCTGTCATTAAATCTCAGATAATCAAAATATTAAAATTTTTCTTGAGCAAAAAATCACCTCGTATGAGAAATGCCCAATATTATCAGAAAATAATCCGTCCTGTAATATTATTAGAGCTATCTCATATTCTATGGACATCGACTATATTAAAAGATCCACTTGAGACTTTCTCAAATCATCTTCTTAATTATTTACCCATTTAAAAGCTTCTATTCCAGCTATAGTTCCATCTGAAACGGCTGTTGCGATCTGCCTTACTTCTTTTGCATTTATATCTCCACATGAGAAGACCCCATCTATATTCGTCTTTACCCCATCAGAGTCGATAAATCCGTCTTTCATTTTAATTTTGTCTTTAAAGAGCTGATTATTAGGATTTTGTCCAATATATGCACATATATTATATGGGCCCTTTTCAAATATTTTTAATTCTTCAGTCAAATCATTTTTTAAAACAACCTTTACTATCTCGCCATTTTCGACTTCTATGGACTTCAATTCGCTATTTAAATGAATCTCGAATTTTGGATTTCTTTTTATCTGTTCTCTGAATTCCGATATAGTAATTAATTTATCTTGAATTTGAACTATATGGACTTTTGAGGCTTTATTTGAAAGGCTAATCGCTTCTTTGCAAGCTCCATCGCTTCCTCCGAGGACAAAAACCTCTCTCCCCTCAACTTTGTCAATTAGCTCAAATGAATTCGGCCTTATTTTATATTCTTCATTTTCATCTACTTCGGGGATTTTCGGCTGGGATCCCGTAGCCAATATAAGAGATTTAGCTTCATATGATCCATTATTTGTCTTTACCCTCTTTATATCGGAATCGAGTTCTAAATCGATAACTTCCTCGTATATTATTTTTGTACCATTTAATTTTAATTGCTCTTCAAGCTTTTTACTGAAACTCTGTCCGGATTCATCAGAATCCAAACCAGGATAATGACTGACGACAGTCGTCAAAGAAATTAGTCCGCCTATCCTGTCCTTTTCAAAAAGAGCCGTCTCCATTCCCCTCGCTCTCGCATAATTTGCTGCCGCAACTCCTGCAGGCCCTCCGCCTACGATTATTAAATCAAACATCTTTCCCTCCTTATTAATATTCATTATCTATATTCTTAATTTAACACTTTTTTATCAGATTTACAATAGATTAAATCAAATAGATTCTCTAAAACAAAATTAGACCGATTCATATCCATATGTTATAATAGGTTAATATTTTAAAGCTAGACATCAGGTCTGGCAGATAGGAGTGATATGATGAATAAAAGTTTAAAAATAGCATTGGGTTCTTTTGTAATGCTGATGTCCGGACTTATGTATTCTTGGTCCGTCCTCTCAATTCCGATAAAAGAGGAATTGACTCATATAAGTCAGGGCTCCATGTCCATGGTCTTTACTTTAGCCATGGCTCTGTTTTGTCTGGGAGGTCTCGTCACCGGAATATTAAAGACTAGAGCTAAGGGAAGCTTGGCAGTTGTGATCGCATTAATTATGATGCCTACAGGATATTTCATGACATCAAAGGCAAATAATGCAATCGGACTATTTATAGGCTATGGATTTCTTGTCGGTTTCTCAGTAGGTATTATTTACACTTATATATTGAGTAATCTAACAAATTTAATTCCGGGAAAACAAGGATTGATTTCCGGCATATTATTATTTGGATTTGGAATGAGCAGTATGATATTTGGACCTCTCTATACCAAATTAATCTCTTCCGGTTTTGCCGATTGGAGAGAATTATTTAGGTATTTTTCAGTACTGATATTTGTAATAATGTTGATTGTATTATTTTTCATAAAAGATGAAAATATAAAGAGAGATTTAAGCGAAAAAGATAGCTTTTCAGTCGAGCCGAAAGATATGCTCAAGACAAATGTATTTAAAATTTATTTTATATGGGCATTGATTTATACAGCCATAGGAATAGCCATCATCTCTCAAGGCGCCAATATAATGAAATTATCGATCCCATCTTCGCCGGAGTCTTTGATAGCCCTATTTATCGGCATCTTATCTATCTCAAATGGATTCGGCCGAATAATAGTCGGATATATATTCGACAAATACGGATTTGTTAAGAGTATGTTAATTGTTGGAATTATGGCGGCGAGCTCTCAATTGATCATGATGCTGAATATGAAATTGGGAATGACCATACTAATGCTGATTGCTTTCATCCTTTTAGGACTTTCTTATGGAGGAGTGCCAAGCAATAATTCGGCCTTTATAATAAGATTATTCGGCGAGAAATACTATTCGATGAATCTGTCATATTTAAATTTAAATATTCTGATAGCTTCATTTGCCAGTGTAATATCAGGTAATCTATACGATAATACAGGATCATATATTCCTACATTTGCGATAACTCTAATCTTATCCGCGATAGGGATAGCATTGGTATTTATGATAGAAAAAAAAGCAAAAGCATAAAATAATGAAATACAAATTATAAGATGATGGAATAATTGACCCCCAAAAGTTTGACCAAGAAATTGGACCAACTAGAGGGGGTTTTGTATTTGTAAAAGAAAAATATAGAAATAGTTTTAAACTCATTTTCTTCTCTTAATCAGCTTTTAAATTATATAATTGATAGGCAAAATTTCATAATCGGATAATCATATCTTTTATAATATAAATCTCTGAATTATTTGCCCTAATATTTTAATTAATGAATCTTAAAGAAATTTAGACTCAGCTATTTATTCCCTTATAAATTCTTCTATATCCTTGAGCATCCTCCTACCTTGGCTGATTCCAAGCTGATACATAGCCTCAAGTTTATCTATATCCCTCTCCTTATTTCCGATAGGCATTCTATCCGGGTATATTACAAATGCCCTTCCCTGACTTTCTAAATCCCTTATCTTATCCAATGTCTGATTATATCTGATATAGCGAGTCAAAATCGCCTCTGCAGTCTTGGGATATTTTCTAAACAGAGCTTTTATCATCCTCTTTTTGCTTGGAGGACTTTTCCTATATCCCCTTTCTCTCGTGAGGACTATTAGTAATTTACTATAGCCTTTTTCAATCGCTATATCTATAGGTATCCCGCCGGCAACGCCCCCGTCAATGTATTTCTCGCCTTTTATATCCACAGAAGGCATGAATACGGGAAGAGACGAACTCGCTCTTACTGCAAGCATCAGATCATTTCTGTCTTTTATATCTTCTCTTCCAAAATAAACCAATTTAGAAGATGTCATATTATATGCGCCGATATCGAAATCGGCAGGATTATTCATATAAGAATCAAAATCATAAGGCAGTCTTTTACCGGGCAGACAACTTTCCTGATATATATATTTTGCATTAAATAGTCCCCTACCATTGATAAATGTAAGCCAATTACCAAATTCAGGATCTTTTACGAAGTCTACAAATGAAGCCTTTGTCCTCTCGATATCCCTCGACAGATAATTTACTACACAGCTCGAGCCAGCCGATATACCCGCTAAATAATTAAAATATATTTGATTTTTTAGCAAGGTATTTACAATACCAGATGAAAAACTGGCACGCATTCCCCCGCCTTCAAAAATCAATGCCGTTTTAAATATATTATTTTTCATATTAACTCCCAACTAATCTATAATCAATATCAATTATATCAGCTATGAGGGCGATCTCCAATTAAATAATAAAAAAACTCATCACCTAATTGATGATGAGTTAAAGGACTGATTTAAATCATAAAAAAAGATCTCCCGTAATTTTCTCGACTTCTTTATGGATAATTCCAGAATCAACCAATTCTATGACTTTTTCCATATCTATATTCATTATTCTGTCCTTATCATAGAAATCGACTTTTTCTCTTACGATTTCATATACTATTTCACTGCCCTTGCCAAGTTTTTTCTTTCCCCTTAAATCTATTGCCTGACAAGCGCATAGTATTTCCAATGCGACGACTTTTGAAGCATTGTAGAGCATCTCTCTAGCCTGTCTCGCTGCAATCGTACCCATCGAGACATGGTCTTCCTGATTTGCAGATGATGGTATCGAATCGACGCTTGCAGGATGAGCCAATACCTTATTTTCAGATACTAGTGCAGCTGCCGCATATTGAACTATCATGAATCCCGAATTCAATCCGCCTCTTTCAATCAGAAATGCCGGTAATCCTCCGCTCAGTGCCGGATTTACCAATCTCTCCAGCCTTCTTTCAGAGATATTTGCGATTTCTGCAATACCTATCTTCATATAATCGAATACTTGAGCCAGAGGTTCTCCGTGAAAATTTCCACCCGATATGACTCTGTCCTCATCGACTAAAATTATCGGATTATCTGTAACGGCATTCATTTCAAGTTCGATTTTCTCTTTAACATAGCTGAAATTGTCATGACATGCACCATGAACTTGCGGAGCACATCTAATCGAATAAGCATCTTGCACCCTTATCTCCGATTGTCTCGATGTCATCTTGCTGCCCTCTAGAATTTTTAAAACTGCAGCAGCAGATTTTATTTGACCTTCTTGTCTCCTGATGATATGAGTCATAGGTTCATAAGCATCCGTTATTCCATTTAATGCTTCCATCGTAAGTGCCAATGATATATTGGCAGTCTTGTATAAACTAATGGCATCATATAATGTATGTGCACCAACCGATGTCATGACCTGAGTCCCATTTATCAAAGCGAGACCCTCCTTAGAAGTGAGGTGGATGGGCTCTAAATTTGCAAGTTTTAGAGCTTTTGCACCGCTAATCCTCTCTCCCTTAAAGAAGGCTTCCCCTTCGCCCATCATGACTAGAACCATATGAGCCAAGGGGGCCAAATCTCCACTGGATCCCAATGATCCTTTTTCAGGTATTACAGGATGTATGCCAAGGTTCAACATATCTATAAGTTGCTGAATTGTCGACATTCTGATTCCGGAATAACCTTTTGACAATGCATTGATTCTAAGAAGCATGACTCCCCTAACTATATCTTCAGGAAGAGGATCTCCAACTCCACAAGCATGACTGAATATCAAATTCTGCTGAAGTTCCACCGCATCGTCTTTTGAAATTATGACCTTGCTAAATTCTCCAAAGCCGGTAGTTATTCCGTATTCTACTCTGTCCTCAGCAACATATCTATCGACGAGTTCTCTCGCTTTATCGACCTTAACTACAGCTTCCTCGGCTAGTTCAACTTCCGAATAATGTCTGGTGATTTCTATAAAATCACTTAATGAAAGACTTTCTCCATCTAATTTGAACTTTGGCATATAAAGCTTCCTCCTACTTAAGTCTCTCGTAAATAACTTTTAGAAGAGCTTCTCTCTTTTCATACATCTTCTTGATTAATTCGTCCATTTCCTTATTAGTTTTTTCGATATAATCTTGATCTTTCATCGCTAATAAGTTTATCTTCACATTGTAAACCGCTCCCTCAAGTCCTGAGCTAGCCATTAAGATACCGACTCCGATATCACTTACTGCACCCTTGGTTCCGTGATTTACAAAAACTTCCTGTAATTCTAAAACTTCCATACAAGCATCTGCACATCTCTTTGGAACTTCAAGAGCTATCTTATAACCATCTTGAACTGCAGCCATTCTCTTTTCTTTTTGCTCATCAGTGTCTTTTGGCATTGCAAAAGCTTCCATTACCTTGTCAAAAGCATTAGCGTCTTTGTCGACAATCTCCTCTAATTCTTTTTTCAAAGCTTCAAGCTTTTCAAAATTGGTCTTTAAAAGCTCCTGAGTTTCTTCAGGTAGTTCTCTATAAGACTTCTTAGTGAAAGTAAGATTTGCAACCATTCTTGCAAGAGCTGCTCCAATGGTTCCAACTAAAGCTGATACAGATCCACCACCAGGTACCGGCTCACTACTATCAACTACCTCAACAAATTCATGTACAGTTTTTTCAATTAACATCATATCTCCTCCTTAATAATTTATATCAAAAGCCAGCTCTTTGTCGTAGACAATTTTTCCGGCTTTGATTACTTTTTCTACAAGATTTACTGCAATCGTATAAGATAAATGCTTATATCCAGGTGCATCTATTATTATCAGATCACCGATCTTTCCCTCTTCAATACTTCCAATCGACTCGGCTTTGTCTATGGCGGCCGCTCCATTCAATGTAAGCGCAGTTATTGTTTCCTCTATGCTCATCTTCATATAAATCGTCGCCAATGCTATCATTAGCGATATTGAATTTGTATGGCAGCTACCCGGATTGAAGTCGCTTCCCAAAGCGACTGCCGCGCCCTCGTCTATCATATATCTCGCATTTGCATATGGCTCTTGTAAGCTAAATGCCGTCGATGGAAGAAGAGTCAGTACGGTGCCTGATTCGATCAATTCTTTGATTCCCTCATTAGAGGCTTTTAGAAGATGGTCGGCACTTGTAGCTTTCATCTCCGCCGCCAGTTCAGATCCGCCAAATTGAACGATTTCATCAGCATGCATCTTGAGTTTAAATCCATGCTCTCTTGCAGCCGTCAATAATTTTTTTGATTCTTCAATCGAAAATACGCCATCTTCTGTAAATATATCGCAGAATTCAGCCTTGCCTTCAGCTGTTTGAAGGCCTTCATCTATAATAAAATCTATATAATCTGTCGGTCTTCCTTCAAATTCCTTAGGTATATCATGAGCAGCCATATATGTCTTTACGATATCTACAGGATGATTTTTATCTAATTCCGTCATGATATCCAATTGCTTTAGTTCAGTCTCTATATCCAAGCCATATCCGGACTTTCCTTCGACTGTAGTTACGCCAAAACTAAGCATCGAATTCAATCTCTTGAATCCGGCCTCGTATAATTCGTCAAATGAAGCGGTCCTCGTAGCTTCAACAGTCGATTTTATTCCGCCACCCGCTTTCATTATCTCCATATATGTCGCGCCCATTAGTCTCATATTAAATTCATCATCTCTATATCCGCCAAAGATAAAATGCGTATGTGAATCGACAAATCCGGGCAATACTGTTTTACCCGATGCATCAATTATCTCATATCCATCGTATTGCGAAAAATCCAAGTTCTCGCATTTATCTATCTTTTTTATTATCCCATCATCAATTATGATGGCGGCATCTTCAATGACTTTAATTTCTGACATCTCATGACCGCATCTCTTAGCATTTCCAATCGGAGATGCTATCTGATTTGCATTTTTAATTATAATTCCCATTTGAACTCCTTGCGCTTTGCAGAGCAGCCTTAGCAATGACTAATCTATAAATACTCAAAGATAAAATAATTATCATTTGATATCATATCTCACGTCTGTCTTCCAAGGCCTTGAAAAGTGTCTGGGTATCGAAGTACTCAATACTTCCTCCAACCGGTATACCGCTTGCAATCCTCGTGATTTTAGCATTCTTATTTTTCAAGAGTTCTCCAATAAAAAGCGTAGTCATCTCCCCTTCTACAGTTGGGCTTATCGCCAATATGACTTCTTCTATATCCTGATTCTCGACCCTCTCTATTAAAGAGTCGAGATTTATTTCATCAGCTGAAATATCATTTATAGGGGAAATCAATCCATCTAAAACATGGTATAGCCCTCTGTACTCTCTAGACTTTTCTATAGCGATAAGATTGGGAGTATCTTCAACTACGCAAATTAAAGATTTATTTCTCGAATTATCTGAGCAGATATTGCATATCTCGTGTTCTGTAAGATTGCCACATATATTGCAATGCTTTATCTTAGTCTTGATATCGAGCAATGCCTGCCTAAGCTCTTCCACTTCGCTCTTATCTGTAGAAACTAATTTTAAAGCCAATCTCTCGGCTGATTTTCTCCCTATCGAAGGCAATTTCGAGAGCTTAGCTATAAGTCTTTCTATCGGTTCAGGATATAAATTCATTAATTAATCCCTAAAATCCCGGGATATTTAATCCACCGGTAAGTTTACCCATTTCTTTTTCAGAGATTTGATCGATTTCTTTCATCGCTTCATTGACAGCCGCAACGACCATGTCCTCAACCATCTCTACATCTTCGGGATCCATCACTTCAGGATTGATCTTGATACTCAATAGCTCCTTTTTACCATTTACAGTAGCCTCGACCATTCCTCCGCCTGAAGATGCACTGATCTCTTTCTCCTCTAATTTCTTTTGAGTTTCCTCGAGCTGTCTCTGCATCTTCTGCATCTGTTTCATCATATTTCCCATATTTCCTCCACCACGTGGGAATCCTCCTCTAGCCATCATATCCTCCTCTAAATTTTTTCTATATTTTCTTTTCCAAATAATTTTGTAACCATTTCCAATATTTCATCATTATTCTTATCTTTAGATATGGATTTCTCTATTGAAATTTCAAAATCCGTTTTAAAATACTGATTTATGCTATTTTTTAATTCTTCTTTATGATCTATCGCCTTTTTAAATATTATTCCCTGATCTTCCGGCATCATTAAAATTAATACTCCGTCTTTTATCTCTACCGGATTGATTTTATCGAGCCATAATATCCAATAATTATTTTCCGCTACTGCGGCCTTTTTATATAATTCCCATGATTCAGTTATTATATCGAGTATCGAGCTCTCCTTTTCGCTCATATGATCAGTCTCAAAATCTCGATCTTTAGCATCTTCATCAGCGGCTTTATCTTTAATATTATATTTAATATCAATATTTAATATATCTTTTTTATCTTTTATAGCTTCTTCTTCAATTTTATCTACAGGAATATGCTTTTTATCATTGCCATATGATATATGAGAACTGCTTATATCAGAAATCCTCTTACTTATAACCCTTTGAGTAATCTCTCCCGATTTTTCCATCTCTTGAATCTTTTTTTCAAGAGATTCTATTCTTGATAGTAGATTCTTTCTGTCTACTTGTTCTATAAGCTTGACGACAGTAATTTGTGATACTATCTTAGGCAGGTCGCTCTTTCTCAGATTCGATATCGAATCCATTATTATCTCGATAGAGTCGACAACCTCATTTAATGAAATCTCCTTTGATTGATTCTCCAGCTTTTGTATATCGACATCAGCATCATTTCGCAATATACTCCTAGTCTTGATAAATAATAAATCTCTATAATGATCTATCAGAGATGTCATAAACTCGCCTGAATCTATTCCCGTATCGAATATCTCTTCTAATTTCAGAATGGCTTCGCCTGACTTTCTCCCTATTATTAGATTTACTAATTCGTATATTTCGTCTGACCTGACAGCCCCTATAATTGACGATACGGCATCAGCCGTTATCATATCACCGGAGCTTGCTATCACCTGATCCAATATGCTTTGGGCATCTCTCATAGCTCCGTCAGCGGCTCTCGATATCATATCGACAGCTTCGCCCTCAATCTCTATTCCCATATCAGTCGTTATATATTTTATATTCTCGGCGATGCCATCTCTATCTATTCTACTAAAATCAAATCTCTGACATCTCGATAATATGGTTTGAGGGATTTTTTCCAATTCTGTCGTAGCTAGGATAAATATCAAATGCTCCGGCGGTTCTTCCATTATCTTCAATAATGCATTAAAACCTTCATTCGTTATCATATGCGCCTCATCGATTATATAAACCTTGTATTTTAAAAATGTAGGCGGATATATGACCTTGTCACGCAAATCTCTTATATCGTCGATTCGCCTATTCGATGCAGCGTCCATCTCGACAACATCCATATTGGTATCAGATAAAATCGATTGGCAATTGTCACATTTATTGCAGGGATTTCCGTTTTTTGGGCTCAAGCAATTGACAGCTCTCGAAAGAATTTTCGCACAGCTCGTCTTACCGGTACCCCTCGTTCCGGAAAATAAATAAGCATGACCTATCTGATTATTTATTATTTGATTTTTTAATACATTTATAATTTCTGCCTGTCCGATTATATTGTCAAATACCTTAGGTCTATACTTCCTATATATAGCTTGATACAAAACTTAAACCCCCTCTTCCAGAACAATTATACCATATTTGTCAATAAAATTGAACAACAGCAAATTAGCATGGTAGAGCAATCTGCATCGCCTTATATTAAAATTTATTTATAATAAGAACTCATCATTTAAAGCTTAAAATCGCAATAAAAATACTTAAATATTTTCATAGATTTAAATTAAAGCGAGAATTGAAAGATTTTTTTAATTCGAATAATTATGTAGAATATATTATCTTAAAGATATGATTAAGAAATATCAGACTTGACACTTGGCATGCTATGGAATATAATAATAATTCGTAAACTATATGGAGAGTTGGCCGAGTGGTCGAAGGCGCACGACTGGAAATCGTGTAAACGTTAATAGCGTTTCGAGGGTTCAAATCCCTTGCTCTCCGCCATCCGTACTAGATGGGGAACTAGCGGTGCCCTGTAACCTGCAATCCGCTATAGCAGGATTGATGCTCGGTCTAGACATTTAAGCGTATTGGTCTGACCTTGATAAGTGGTGTTGACGAATGGGTCTTGCGCAACAGAAATCTATGAACCTCGTCAGGTCCGGGAGGAAGCAGCGATAAGTAGACAATTCTGTGTGCCGCAAGGTCGCCTATTCCGAGCTAACTGTCAAGGTAACGCATTGCTCTTAATTGGCAAAACCGGGCGTACGGTACATAAAGGTCATGATTCGATATCGAATTATGACCTTATTTTTTATTTTTAACCATGAAATCTTAATATGATATGGATAAACCAGGGAGATTCATTTCAATAAGAATGGAGTTTTATGAGAATTTCAGATAATTTAGATTATAGAAATGAAAATCAAATTGCATTGGACGATAATCAAAGAGGCTTTCATGGCATAGTATTTATATCGATTCGAAAGAAAATATTTTAGAGATAAATTTAAAATCCATTTAATTTCAATAAGAGTTCAATTAAAAAACTAATATCTAGATAATATTTATCCGGATGATTTCAATCTAGCTAGAAAAATACGAATTTATAAGAAGTCAGATGCAATTAATATTTCCGATAATAATAGAATTCCATATCAATTCCCATTTTAAAATGAATTATCGAGAAATTATATTACAGAAAATCGAATCTGAAATCCGCAATTTTTAAGAGCTGTCGCTAGATGACCAAAAGTCATTTTACAACAGCTCTTTTATTAGCAATTTTATTTTAAAGAATTTAAATAAGCTTCTCGACCTATATCGTAAAGATTTACTCCCTTTGAATCTATAGTGACGGTGACTGGAAAATCTTCCACATATAATTTTCTTACGGCTTCTGCACCGAGATCTTCATAGCAGATTATCTCCGCAGATTTAATCTTGCTCCTTATCAAGGCTGCAGCTCCACCTATAGCCGTAAAGTAAACTGCTCCATGTTCTACTATCTTAGCAATTACTTCATCATCTCTCTTACCCTTGCCTATCATACCCATAAGTCCGACATCTAATAACTGCGGAGTATAAGCATCCATCCTATAACTCGTCGTCGGCCCGGCAGAACCTATAGGCTCCCCCTCCGGTGCAGGCGTTGGGCCGACATAGTATATTACCTGACCCCTAATATCAAATGGAAGTTCTTCACCTCTTTCGAGAAGTTCAACCAATCTCTTATGAGCCGCATCTCTTGCAGTATATATATATCCCGTTATACTTACTATATCTCCCGATTTTAAATCCTGTAAATCCTCTCTGGAAAATGGAGTTTTTAATTTAATCATCTTCGCCTCCTATTTCCACTTCTTTATGTCTCGTCGCATGGCAATTGATATTCACTGCTACCGGAAGACCAGCGATATGAGTCGGATATGGTTCGACCATTACTTTTAATGCCGTACTTCTCCCTCCATATCCTTGAGGTCCTATGCCGGTATTATTGATCATCTCCAAAAGTTCTTCCTCGAGTTTTCTGTATTCGGGATTTGAATTTACAGAATCCATATCTCGCATCAAAGCTTTTTTCGCAAGAATCGTAACCTTATCCATGGTTCCGCCGACGCCAACCCCGACTACAATCGGAGGACAAGGATTCGGTCCAGCTAATTCGACAGTCTCAAGGACAAATTCCTTCACTCCCTGAACACCATCTGATGGCTTCAGCATTTTAAGCCTCGACATATTTTCTGATCCAAAGCCCTTTGCAGCGACCATTATCTTGAGTTTATCTCCAGGCACTATATCATAATGTATTACTGCGGGCGTATTATCTTTTGTATTTACCCTGTCAAATAGCGGATCTCTTACTACTGATTTTCTTAATAGTCCATCGGTATATCCCTGTCTTATCCCCTCATTGATTGCAGAACTGATATCTCCGTCAACTATCTGAACCTCTTGACCGATATCTACAAATGCAACCACCATTCCCGTATCCTGGCACATGGGAATCTCTTTTACTTTGGCTATTTCAGCATTTTCGATTATCTGATCCAAAGTCGACCTTGCTAATTCCCAATCCTCTTGATTTCTCATATCTTCCAGCCTTTTTCTGACATCCTCAGGGAGAAAATGGCTCGCTTCGATTACTAATCTTCTAACTTCTTGAGTTATTCGCTTTGCACTGATTCGTCTCATCTATATCACTTCTTATTTCTTCCTATTTGCAATTGCGACGACTCTATTCATTTCATTATTGACTATCATATATCCTTCATCGACTCCCATGCCGGGCTTCGCAAGTTGTTGATCCGCTCCCGTTGCCAATGAACAATTTACAAGTATTTCCGCAGATCTGGAAGTCTCGTTACAAGTGCCTCCACAATAAGCTAATACTCCAGCTTCCTTACATTTTAATACAGCTTCTATCGTATTATTTATTCCTCCTAAATCAGGAGTTTTTATCTGAATCATATGACCCGCTTTTTCTCTTGCAAATTCTATAACATCCTCAAGTGTATTACACCATTCATCTGCAACTATCTCGACATCTATTTTTTCCTCGTCGAGTCTCCTAGTCAATAGCGATAATATCTTTATCTGATCTTCCCTATTTCCTACATCCATCGGCCCTTCTATCCTCAATTTAAACGGCTTTGCCTTCTCTTCTAATTCCTTTAGATATCTCACCATCCACTCGACATCATTTCCCGTAAAATCTCCTATGGTTCCATAGACATCGATATGGAATATCGGATTATAGGACTCGTCACTTCTCTTAGACAATACTCTATCTCTAAGCCATTCGACATATTCAGCTAATTTTTCTCCCGATTTTCCCGTCTTTTCTTCTACATTGTTGAAAAGACCATGCGGAAGAACCTCAAGCTCTTTTATTATCATCTTATCTGCATTTAGATATCTGTCATCACCCGTCTGTGCAAATATCGGAATCCTCTTTATTTCCACTCCCGTATCGTACTCATCGACTATTACCTCTGCCATCGTCCTCTTTTGCGCCTTGGCAACTGCATCGAGTATGGCTTGAGTCAGCCCATATCTTATCGCAGTATGGAGTCTTTTTCCTTCAATATGAAGATGGTCTATCTCTTCTGCCAATTCCTTAAATGAATTAAGCTCTCTGCCTAAGAGATGATCTTTAATCGGCCCCTCAATAAGGGGTATAAAATCGTCAGCTAAAAAAAGTGGATCTCTTCCTCCGGCTCCGGAATACTGTACAGCTGCACAATCGCCAAATGCCACTTGACCATCTTCCAAGATTAGCATTACCGAAATAGATTCTCCGGCCTGTCTTATAGATGTAAAACCTTCAGTTACAGGTTCTCCTTCGTAGAACATGCCATCATGTCCAGCTCCCATCTTTATCGCCTTCTGATCGTCAAAGTAAAATCCGGATTTACCTGGTGTACAAATTAAATCAATTATTTTCATACCATAAGCTCCTCTCTTCTGCCTACTAATCTACCCTTACCAACAGCGAATACATCGTCAACAGTCATCTGGAAATCGACTTTTCGATTTTCAAATTTCGCCCTTTCTTCCAGCTTCTGTCTGTTAAAATCCTTTATTTCTTTTGTAAATGGCAAATTGCCCGCCATCAAATATCTTATATTCCCGTCATTATCCCTAGCCGGCATCATTTTTCCGGCATTGTATTTTGATGGCGCAAATGGAATATCTAAAACTCCAGCTTCAAAGCCCTTTATAACGCCGACGACAAGATCTCCACCGCCAAGTTCGAATACCTTGTCCATTATGCATTTGGTTTCTGCTTTAATAACTTCCATCTCATTTCTCAAAGCTTCGCTCGGAAGCATGGTCTGTTCTGCCAAAAGATTCAATACCATCTTCGTCGTCTTAATTCCATTAGCATTCGCTTCCTTTGTCGGTATTCCAAAAGCCTCATGCGGCGTCTTAACTATTACCTTAGTCGCTCCCGCTAAAGCGGCCGCTGTTGATCCAAGAGATATTACGCCATAAGCTCTTGCCTCATCAGATGGAAAACCTCCCATCCACTGGTGGAAAACCGTCGTCAAAACTATATCTTTATAACCAAAATATTCCAAGTATTCTTCAGTCTGCTCGACTAAAGATCTAACTGCCGCCACATCCTGCATTATATTTCCACATTGTCCGTATCCTACAGTCACACTCTTTACTCCCTGTTCAACAGCCAATAGAGTTTCTATTATGGCGACTACATTTGATATCGATGGAGGAACCAAAGTACCGGTCAAAGGGCCAAAAGGCTCTCGATTTATTGAAATACCATTTTCCTCGTAAAATCCGACAAGCCTATCAGAATACTGCCAATACTCAATCGTCTTTTCAATCGGAACCGACTTTGCATATGGTACATTATAGGAAATGCCGCCACCCTCATTTGACGTAAATCCTCCCGCATGGATTATCTCGGATAATAATCTAGCATCCGGAGTTCCATGCCTCGCTTGAACCGGCAATTTAACACTTTCAACTACTTTTCTAACCTTTGCAACTCCGTGATTGACAGCCGGAAAACCATTCATCAATGATCTTCCCGCTTTTTTGGATTCATTTATCCCCTCTTCGCCCTCTTCATATCTATTTTGTCTCGTATAAGCGTCTATTGTGCTTGGCAAAAGGTCCGCTCCGCCTTCGTCTTGAAGATATTGAAGTAATTCTATATGCTCGTCTAAAAGGGGGACACCAGCTCTCGGTTGAGCCAAAGTTTTTCCCATCTTTTTAGCTTCTTCTAATTTTTTTGCAAAATTTCTCTCATCGGGTATCTTCTTTAAATAATCTATAGCATCTTTTAAATCTACATCTTTTCCGGTAGGCCAGGTTGAGAGCACATATTCTCTTTCATCCATAAATTCGCCTTCAGGAATATATTTGTTCTTCCATTTCATATCAAACACCCACCCTATTAATGTATTTTTTCATTATTCTGACTGCCATATCTGGATCAATTGAAGCCAAAAGTCCCATCGAACTCAAAATATATTCTGTATCCAAATAAAATTTAGGATTTCTCGGCTTTAAAGATTGAGGTTCGTCCATAGTAAATTTACAAGCCTCTAAAATCTCCTCCGGATTTTCGGTATACACGAGTATACCACCGGTACCTATAACTATGGGCAAATCCATCAAATCTTTTCCCATCTGCTGATACATTGCCCCTGTCGGAGAATAAACTTGTTCTACCTCGCCCGCATGTCTGAGCATCGATATTCTCGTACATGCTTTGGCGATTGCATAATCAAAATTTAAATCCCTCTTCGACTCTGAAATAAAACTTGGATCATTCGACCTGTTCTCAACTTCCATATCTATATCATAATCGTATTCACTGCCAAGATAAGACCGCAACATCCTCTTTCCCGCCACTTGAGCTACAGATGGAATTGAATACCTCATGCCGAGATCTCCTTCGACGGTTCTCTTAGTATAGGGTTCCTCAAGTCCCCTTAAAAATACCGAAGGCTTACTGGGCGCTCCCTCACAGGCAGAGTGAACATCTGTAGTCGCTCCTCCAATATCGATTATTGCGAGATCTCCCAATCCGTCCTCATCCTCTGTCCCCTTAGATAAAACCTCTGCAGCTTTTAATACAGATGCTGGAGTCGGCATGACTATTCCGCTTATTTCTTCCATCACATGAGTCATTCCCTTGGCTTTGATTATATTTTCCATAAAAATCGACCTGATTGTATCTCGACTGCTATCGACATTCAATTGATTTAATTTCGGCATCACATTTTCTGCTATATGATATTCCACATGCCCATCAAATATCTCCTCTATTTCATCGACCGCACTCTTATTTCCCGCTACAACCACAGGTATATCAATACCAAATTCTTTTAGCATTTTGGCATTATGTACTATGCACTCGGCATTGCCTCCATCAGTACCGCCGGCAAGCAAAATCATGTCTGCATTAGAATCTACTATTTCCCTTGCCTCCGATTTATTTATCTTATGACTATATGTCCCAACTATTTTTGCCCCTGCCCCAAGAGCTGCCCTCTTCGCAGCTTCACTCGTAAGCTCGGGCACCAATCCTATTGCTATCATCTTTAATCCACCTGCCGCAGAAGAGCAAGCTATTTTTTTAACAATCTCGAATTCAGTATCTACTTTTGATTCGAGGATTTTCATCGCATTATGATAGCCTATCATGACATCTGTTTCTACAGTTGTATAAGCTTTTGCAGTGGCAACTAATTCCTCATTTTCTATATCCACTAAAGTTACCTTTGTATTAGTGCTGCCAAAATCTATAAATAAATACGCCTTCATGATTCGACCTATTGATCCGGAAAGTCAGTTTTGAGATCTCTCAAAGTAGTATCTATCGTTGTTCCTGGGGGATAGACCCTGTCGAAACCCATCTTTTCAAATCTGACCTTGACCTCGTCAAAATTCTGTTTGCCGACGACTATATTTCCGCCAACATATAATTTAATTCCCTTTAGTCCCGCCTCATCACATTTCTCTCTCAGACCTCTGCAATCCAATTCTCCCTGTCCATAGAGTGATGATACTAAAATTGCATCAGCATTCGTCTCAACTGCAGCATTTATAAAGTCCTCTTGTGGAGACAAAACTCCGATATTGATGACCTCATATCCCGCTTCAGTAAGAGAATAATCTAGTATCTTATTACCTACTGCATGACAATCTGCACCTATTACACCTAAAACAAGTTTAATCTTTGACATAATAGCCTCCTTTACATATGAGATAAACGTTTTCAACTTAATCATAACAGCTCTACTACATTTTACGACATAAAGATACATTTTGTAGTTTAAAAGAATATAAAAAAAGCGAAGTTCTAAGAATCTTCGCTAATATCATCTAAAATCGCCTTTATTCCCTCTATAAATTTCCTCATTTTCAAGATTCCCTTGATTTCCGACTTGCCATCTATAAAATTCATATGCTGTCTTATTTCTGCAAAATCAAATAATGTTGCTGAAAATCTATCAAATATTATGCTGTCATAATCTTCCAATCCCTTTTCCGCAACATAATCCATAACCTTCTGTGCCGATCGCCTTATCTTTTGCTCGACAGTCTTAGTTTTTTGATTGCTTCTCAAAGCTATTTCTTCATATAAGTCAAATAAAAGATAATTTTTCTTATCCCCATCCTTTTCGATTGACAGAAGCACGATATCTCGCAATTCGATATAACCGCTCATTCCATGTATTCCAAGGCTCATCAAAATTCTATCCACTTCTCTTTCTGTCGAATCAAGAGGATTAATTTTAATACCAAAATTCGATTCCTTGTCATCATCCAGTAAATTTCTCATCTTATCGATGATTTTTTCATTTTTATTGAGAATCAATGTCTGCTTAATAATATGGATTACCTCTATTAGATTTATCGGCTTACTTATATAAAAACTCGCTCCATTTTCATATGCCTTTGATACCACTTCCGGATCCTTAATATCGCTCAACATTATAAATCGACCGCCATAACCCAATTTCTTAGCTCGCCTTATGACCTCATTTCCATCTATTCCGGCCAATTTATATTCGGTTATCACGAGATCCGGACTCATTGAAGATATTATCTCGAGAGCTTTATTTCCGTCGCCGACTTCGTCAATGACATCTCCGAGCTCCTTTTGCTCTATTAAAAAATCCAGTATTTTTAGAGTTTCTATACTTTCATCGCATAATAGGATTTTATTTGAATCTACCATTTAAATCCCTTTAATCCATCTTCAGATATGTCAAAGATCAAATCTGAATCGTCAATTAAAAGCATTGGCACACCGATCTTATCATCCCTCTTTATATCTTCAAATTCCAATCTTGAATCTCTATATTTTAAAAATTCCTTAAGATCAGACAGAGAACTCGTGATATCTCGGATTTCATAATCGCATTTTTTTGAGTCCAAGTATTCAATAGCCCTGGCAGTGTCTTTGCATAGTGAACTTATAAATAGCTTAAATCTTTTCAATCAAATCACCTCTTAAAGATATCTTATCTAAATTATACATTATTTATCATATTATTAAAATGAAGCTTTGATTTAATTTTAATCGATAAAATCCAATTTGCTTAAATGGATATCAAATCAAATAATATCCGGTTTATAAGATAGAATTGATATTTCAAAAATGCGCATAAAAAAAGCCGAGCTGAAAGCCCGGCTTCTAACTTAATTATCCCATTAAATGGTATTCTAAAATTTGATCTTTGTCAAATCCTTCAAGTCTTAGATAATATCTTAAATTGTTTAGAAGATAGTCCAGTTTAACAGGTCCTACAAGCTCAGAACCAGTTACTTGTACGCCATAGCTTTCAGCTTCTCTTCTTACGAATTCAAAAGCTCTGTAGATTGGAGTTTCTTCGCAATTGAAAAGGTTCATTGAAACTACAACGCCTTCTCTTTCAGGGAATTTAATTCCAACCGATCTTATTGTAGAGAATCCGCCTGATGGTCCTCTTAGAGCCTTAGAGATTTTCTTAGCGATAGAAACATCTTCAGTATCTAGGAATACATTATATGCAGTAAGTCCTTCCATATCAGCTGATACAATTGTAGCGCCAAGTTTGTCGCTTAATTTTCCATCTACTGATAAATCAGGTTTTCTTTCATCATAATCAGGATTTGAAGAATCTTCCAATAATGCTTTAAGTCCTTCATACTGTCCTTTTCTTATATAAGAAATAGATTTTTTGTTTTCTGTTCTCGCATTTGCTCCTGAGAAGAATATAGGTACTTGATATTTGTCAAAAAGTTCCTGTCCTATCTCTTCTGCTAATTCCTTAACTTCATCAAGTTCGATATTGTGAAGTGGGAATAGAGGAATAGTATCTTGAGCTCCTATTCTTGGATGTGTACCTTCTTGCTTGGTCATATCCACATTTTCATAAGTCGTCTTAGCCATTTCAAGTAAAGCTTCTTTTAGTGGCTGAGGCTCTCCTATTATAGTTAAAACTGTACGGTTAAAATCATGCTCAGGTTCACATGTAACAAGTTTAACCCCTTCTTTGTTTCTTATAGTGTCGGCAACTTTATTGATTACTTCTTCATCTCTACCTTCACTAAAGTTTGGTACTGCTAAAATAAATTTTTTTTCCATTTTCTTTTTCCCTCCTAGACTTTTCTGTACTATCTAATAAATTATCTAAAAATTATATGCATAAACAATGCGGCAAATGGCATTGCTATAAGCGTTCTTTCTAAAAATACTATCATTAATTCTTTAAACTTCATTGGGATTCCCGTATTCATTATTACTACAACTGATTCAGCTAAGAATATAATCTGTAGCATTGAAACAACAGTTACAAAGAATCTCGTCTTAATATGAAGTTCTGCTGCTCTGTCAGCTATTGTAAGTACCGGTATAAACATCTCAGTTACACCTGTAGGTATAGCTTCTGCTGCAGCCATAGCGTCTGGAACTCCTAAAACCTTTGTAATTGGAAGGAATGCATATCCAATCCACTTGAATATCGGAGTGTACTTAGCCGCTATCATTCCCAAAATACCAAAAGCACAAAGCAATGTAATAACTTTTGGAAGTACAGGGAAAGCGTCTGTTATACTCTTTATAATTCTCTTAGGCATATTACCTGAAACAAATGCCCTTTTAGCTCCTCTATTGATACCGGTCTTGATCATATCGGGACCGAATTTCATAGTGGCTTCTTTTCTATCCTCATCTGTTTGCAGTCTACCATTATAGAAAGTATCCGGTTTCCTAGAAACTGGTGGTATTCTAGCAATAATTGCAGCTATTACGAATGCTAGAACAAATGATACAAAATAAGTTATGACAAAATGTTTAGATATTTGTGCCGCTTCCATTACTACATAGGCATATCCTACTGAAACCGCACTAAAGCAAGTCGCTACTACGCATGATTCCCTTGCCGTATAATTATTAGTTTTAAACATTCTACCTGTAATTATAATACCCATTGTAGTAGATCCTACGAAAGAAGCAGTCGCATCTACAGCTGATTTACCCGGAACTTTAAAAGCCGGTCTCATGACTGGTTCGAGCAAAACTCCAAAGAAATCTATCAATCCATAGTCAACTAGGAAAGGTATAAAGAATGCTCCAACCGGTATTATAGCTGCAACTCCAATTACTACTCCCGGGATTACCATGCCCGCAGTTGCAGGTCCTACTATAACTTCACTCGCATGATATACTCCGATTTGATCTAGGAAATACATGAAAATAAAGAATCCACCGATCATGTAAAGAACCGGATGTATTATCGAGTCAGCCTCAAAATACTTATAAACCTTACTGTCCTTCTTAGCTATAAATTTACCATAAACACTTAAAATTCCAGTTGCACATAAGATAATCGTACAAATCAATAAAGAACCAACTTGAACACCATTGATAGTGACTAATTTGTCTACTAAAGAAATAAGACCATTATAAAGTATACCAAACATAATCTTACCATCGCCTAATGGTACAAAAAACACAAAAATAGCAATAGCTGAAATGATAGCAAATTTTAAAGCATTAATTTTCCAATCAGTCTTATCGAGTTCAAAATAGTCCAAACTCTTCGGATCATCTAGATCAACTTTTGATAAGTCATACTTACCACTTTTTAAACCATTATCCATAATTCACCTCTCTATAATTATTCTCGCGAATATGGCCTTCCTCTTAAAATGCACATTAATCGCATAAATATTATATGCAATTTCTGTACCACGATATTATGACTTATCTTATATATACTATTTTACTGTAAATATATTGATTTGTCCAGATTATTATTCATCTTATAATCTAAATAATACATTTTATCAATTGTATATTTACAAAAATCCCTTTTTTTAAGTAAAAAACAGTTTGTATTTTTAATTGAGTTTTATTTAACCATTTCTTACTGTATTTATATTCTCTTAACTAAATCTATACCTTTCTCTAAAATGCACTAAACCGGTAAAATAAAAAGCGATTTATATATCTATTTTAGAGGAATTTATTTCCTGTCACCTAAATTTTGCAGTTTAAACATTGTTAAATACAGCTTTGTAGAGGGTTAAGGAATATATTTCCTAACCAGGAATTCTTTTCCTCTATTCCTTGTACTTTTTCAATTTATTTCGAATAGTCCTGTCGGTTATCCCTAATACTCTCGCAGCTTGGCTTTGATTCTCGAATTTTTTCATGGTAGCCATTATCAATTTCTTTTCCACTTCTTCAAGGCTTTCTCCTATAAATACGGGAATCAATTCTCCCTTTATTCCCAAATTAGAACTAACAGTTGTCGGAGTTCTGACTATATCCTTAGCTTCCAAAGTTTCATTTTCTGATAATGCAATCGCCCTCTCAATTATATTCTCGAGCTCCCTTATATTTCCCTTTAATTCCATCCTAGATATCAATTCGAGAAAATCATCCGATACTTTATTTATCGACTTTCCGAGTAACATGGAGTATTTATCGATAAAATGCCTTGTAAGATAGGGTATATCCTCTCTTCTCTCCCTAAGAGGCGGCATAGTTATATTTATTACATTTAATCTATAATACAAGTCCATTCTAAATTTGCCTTCTTTTAAAAGCTTGTCAAAATCTTTATTTGTAGCCGTTATAATCCTGACATCAATAGCTTCCGACTGTTCAGCCCCGAGAGGAGTAACCCTCTTCTCCTGAATCGCCTGAAGCAATTTACCTTGCAGTTTTAGGTCTAAATCCCCAATCTCATCTAAAAACAATGTCCCTTTGTCAGCGAGTTGAAAATAACCCTTCTTGTCAGTATTGGCTCCTGTAAAGGCTCCCTTCTTATATCCGAACAATTCACTTTCCAAGAGATTTTGCGGTATTGCTGCACAGTTTATACTGTAAAATGGGTTGGCACTCCTATGCCCCAATCTATGAATAAATTTTGCCACCATGCTCTTTCCAGTTCCACTTTCTCCTGTGATCAATATTATCGAATCAATATCTTTTACCTTATCCACAGTCTGCAGTATGGATTTCATCTTGTCCGAATAGGCTATTATCCCCTGATTTTTGAGTTCATTAAGCCTATCATCTTCAATATCCTTAACTCTCCTATGAAGCTTATCCATCTCCACAGCTCTTGACAATGTGAATTTTAGTTCTTCCAGATCTATAGGTTTAGTTAAATACTGAAAAACACCTGATTTTATAGCTTCAACCGAAGACTCTATGGTGCCATGCGCCGTTATTATTATCACTACAGCCTGAGGATTTATCTCTCTTATCTGCCTATATACATCCATTCCGTCTTCATTATTGAGCCTTAAATCAAGTATGACAGATGAAATCTGCTCTTGATTATATATATCGAGAGCTTCTTTTGTATTCACAGCAAAAAATAGTTCATATTCTTTTCTTAGACCGAATCGCAGCGATTCCGATATGGCGATATCGTCATCGACAATCAGTACTTTATCCATGGTAATCCTCCATTTTCTGGAATATGAGTGAGATCTTTAAGCATTTATCGACCTTTTCCACAGTTATATCTCCCATATTTTCCCTGACTAATTGATATGTTATAAATAATCCCAATCCAGTTCCATGGGCCTTAGTGGTATAAAAAGGTTCAAATAATTTTTCAACATCTATATTTTCATCGTCGATATCATTTTCTATGGATATTATTTTCTCTTTTTCATTTTGACTGACATTTATGCTTATATTGCCACCTATCGGAACGGCTTGGGCAGCATTTAATATTAGATTTATCAATATTTGCTTTATATGATTTCTATCACAATAAAGATCCACATCTTCGTCTATATTGTAATATATATTTACATTCATATCCTTTGTAGCTTTTATGATCGATCCTATTATAAGGTCTTTTAACATCTTATTTAGATTGACCTTGCTTATTTTCGGCTTTACCGGCCTGGAATATTCGAGCAGATTCGTGAGCATTTCATCTATTTGCTTTATCTGCTTTGGAACATGATAAGCGACGGCTTCTCTGAATTCAGGATCCTCGTATTCCTCCGGTAGCAATTCGATAAAATTCTTTATACTCGTAAGCGGATTTCTTATCTCATGCGCTATATTTAGAAGTAAAAAACCGAGAGATTCCATCTTATCTTTTTCAGCCAATCTCGCTTCCATGAATTTCTTTTCCGTTATATCCACGACGGTTACGACAACTCCAATCGTCTTGTGATCGACATCGGCCATCCTATTGTAATTTATCTCTAGATATTTTCTCTCGTGATTTATGACACAATCCAATGATTTATGAAGGGTTTCGCTCCTTCCGTCGAGAATCTCCTGAATTATCAAGGGCTCGAATATCAAATTATAATCGGTTTCATAGAAATTTCTGGAATTCAGATCAGATTCCTTAATATTTAAAATCCTCTCAGCATTCTTATTGACCGCCTTTATTTTTCCATGCGCATCTATATATATCGCTCCACTATCTATCTTGCTCAAAATCTCGTAACCTAAATTCTCCGAACTATAGGTAAACCATTTATCATATAGCTTTTCGTATACGCCATTTTTTCTTAGATTCTCAATTCCCTTATTGAAAATTTCGAGCAAATCAGGACGTGAAGGTATTGCGGCCATGCAGTATTTAGTCATATTTAAAGCCTTGCCGATTATCTTTATATAATTATCATACCCTTTTTCACAAGCCAGATAACTGATGGTGAGTCTATTTCCTATCAACAAGTCGACCTCTTTATTCATCAATAGCTCGAGGCCCTTCTCCTGACTATTCGTCACCATGAGCTCTTTATAATTATTTTCATCCAAATCCATAAAAACATGGGCAGCATCATATGCCTGAACCGCCACCTTAAAATCTTTAAGATCTCCATAATCTTTTATATCATCTCTCTCCGACAAAGCGAATACAGAATGGAAAGTCGTCAGATAGGGATCTGTAAACAAAAACTGCTTACTCCTTTCCTGCTGAATCGAAAAGAACTGAATCGCATCGTATTCTCCTCTGCTAAAAGCTTCAACCGCCTTAGGCCAGTCCAGCAATGTCAATTCCATCTCTATCCCGATCTCTTCAGACATCGCCTTAGTAAACTCGCTTGCAAACCCGGTCTGTCTTGAATCTTTATCAATATATTCATATGGCGGATGCGACATATCGCCACAAATTCTAATTACATCCATCTCTTCCTCCTAGAAGACGATTAATATTTATTACAATCATCAACTATATTATAAATAATAATTTAATTTTAGTCGAATATTTGAAATAAAGCTTTAAAATAATCGATTCAGATTGAGGAAAAGAACTGGAGATGAGTGGAAAACTGTTTTTATTTTACCTATCCATTTAGATACAGAGATGAAACATAATAATTAGACAGATATAGCAAAATCGATGAAAAATTATTATGCCATATAATAAAATATAAACTAAGAAAATATAGAATTTGATATGACATTTGAATTATAAGAACCAATTTATTACTAAGATTGGCGAAATATTTATTGCTATTTAAGAAATAATACATCTGGTAGATTTATTTAAGTGATAAGATTGTTTTATTGATTAGCTTTTTTATATTTCACCATTTGAATTTATAATCTATTTATAGTATACTGATATCAATGCATAATTAGAATACTAAAAGAACATTTAAAGATATTTAAGGTGTTTTAATATCTAATCGAGGTGAATTATGAGAGAGATAGATCCGAATAATTTTTTTGTTAGTGAATCTAGCGATCAAGAAAATAATTACGATAAAAAATATTTAATAAGATCTTCTTATGGTGACGGTTTCCAACATATTTACAATATCGACGATAACTTTTATGTTTCCATTTATAATATCAAATTTAAAAAAGAGTTTATCCTAAGATATACTCTTCCAGATCGATATGTTTTAGTTTTATATATTACCGGTTCAGGTAATGAATTTTATCCATATCAAAATATTTCGCCAAATACATTGAGATGTTATGAGCCAAGGGAAAAATATAAAGTTATCTATCATCCTCAAATTGAATTGAAAAGTATCTCGATCGAATTTACAGCAGATTTTATTGAAAGTTTTCTAAAGAAAAGATATAGGGATATAGATATTGCATTTTCTAATTTTTTTAGAAATAAAAACAAACTTTTCTTGCCTAAGATTAATAAATTAATGTATGAAATTTATAAATGCAATGGAAAAAGTGCTACAACTAAATTATTGCTGGAATCAAAAGTTTATGAAGTACTTACGCTGATAGCTTATTACTTAGAAAATGAAGGCGAGAGTTTACTTAAATCTAAGTCTATAAGTGAAAAAGATATACAATTATTGCAAGAGATAACAAAATATATAGATGAGCATTATAATTTCAATATTTCACTTCAAACTCTATCTAAAATTGCTTGTATGAGTGAAAGCAAAATGAAAAAGATATTTAAAATAATATATAATATGTCAATAACCGAGTATATCCAAAGAAAAAGAATGAGTGTTGCCGAACATCTTCTAATAAGCACCTCCCTTTCTATTAATGAAATTTCAACCGTTGTCGGATATTCCAATCCAAGTAGGCTTACCGAGTTATTTAAAAGATATTATGGATCTAATCCTTCAAATTATAGATAATGTAGATTTCTAATAATTCGACATATAACAAGTAATGCTTTCATAATATTAGTATAAAGCAGTCACAATTAATTTTATAGAAAATTGATGAAGCATTTCTTTAGGGATTTGATTCATCAATTTTTAGCTTAATAAATAAGATCCTAAGAAATAATTATAAACAAGAATTAATGATTTAGAATAGTATTTAGAAACTAAAAAACTATCTTATTAAGAATTCTAAAATACCTTATATTTTCTAATCTGGTAAATAGCAAATTTTGCTATTTAAAATAAACCAATCGATTGTCTTCATTATCGCAATAAAAACTGTATGCATTATCTGAATTTTTTCTTTATCAAATATTTTACATATTCGCTATTCTTTTGACAACTAATTTTTTAATGCTACTCTTTTAAATTCCTTTACATTTTTCTGCTTATATCATTGTCTAAATATTTCATTTATTAGTACCATAATGCTTTATTTAATGTCTAAAGACCATTCCAATCACATTAAAGTAAATTATGTATTTTTAATATTGTAAATCAAATTTTTATCGCAAGCTGGTGAAATTCAAATCATGGGTAAAGAAGAAAATATGATACAAAATTTTTTTATCTGTATTCTTATTTTTCTACTCTCTTTGACATTGCTTTATTTCCAATTATATTTTTAGCTATGAAAAACTTTAAAGCTATGGATTATCTTTCATTTATTATTCATCATCTATTAGTCAATACTCCGGCATTTTCTTCATAAATATAAAATTTAATAGTCAAATTCTTTCGCTTTTGTCATAGAAATTTATATCTCTTTTCTTCAAATATCATCAAAATCGAGCCCCCTATTTTGTAATTAAATCGATTCGATAAATTAAAACTTATGCCATTCCTTTTCTTTAATTTGTAATGAGATTTTAAAATTCATCTTCAAATGCAAATAATCTATCTTCCCTTAATATGGCAAATCATATCGACCAAATCAATATGCTACAGCTCTTTTTTAATTTCATCATATCGCTCATTTTTAAAGAAAAAACTAAATTGAGAATATGCTGCCTCTTCGCCAAAGAATATTGAAGGAGGATTTAAACCGCCTTCTATTAAAATTTCTAATATGATTTTTCAGCTATTTTTTAAAATTTAATAGAATTTGATTTAAATATTTTAAATCTTTGTCGCATTTCATCATATCTAATAATGTAATCTTATTGTAAGGTCAAAGCAGTTAAAACTGTATATAATATAAATGATTTATTTAACAGGAGAAGGATATGTCTGAAAATACTATTAACAGAAGGGCTTTGGTCCGAGAGAAAAAACTGACTAAAAATGAAATCATAGAAAAATCCATATCGATATTGACTATATCGGGAGTGGTGCTCACCATAGCTCTCACTTATCTAGCTTATAAGAATGGTCTCATGACATCTGAAGCTAAATTAAAGGAATTTCTCGACAATATGGGGAATTCAGCGCCGATAGGCTTTTTAGTTATACAGATCATACAGACCATCATACCGATAATACCGGGGTCTCTGACCTGTCCGGCAGGCGCTATGATATTTGGTACTGCAAATGGATTTATAATTAATTTTATAGGCATCATGATCGGATCGGTAGCAAATTTCTTTCTAGCGAGAAAATACGGAAGGCAATTGGTAAAGGCCGTAGTCAGTAAAAAGCAATACGATAAATATATTAGATGGCTGACCGACGATAAGGGTTTTGACAGACTATTTACTTTCGGGATGTTTTTCCCTATTTCTCCAGCCGATTTACTATGCTGGTTTGCAGGTATTTCAAATCTTTCTTTTAAAAAATTCTTTTTAATACTTATTGCCGGCAAGCCAATCACATTATTTTTATACACTTATGGTCTCACAGAGATCTTAAAATTCTTCGGAAAATTTATTATAGGGTGATAATATGAATGTACTATTATACAGTGATTTACAGAATTTAATAGAAAATAGCGGGATTGGAAGAGCCAAAAAACATCAAATAATGGCATTGGAAGCCGAGGGCATAGACTATACTTTAAATCCGAAAGATTCTTACGATATACTACATATCAATACTATATTCCCTCAATCCTATTTGAGGGCTGATATCGCAAAGAAATCTGGAAAGGCAGTTGTCTATCATGCCCATTCCACGGAGGAGGACTTCAAAGATTCATTTCTGCTTTCAAATGCTGTCTCGCCTGCATTTAAATCTTGGATAAAATTATGCTATTCGACTGCAGATTTGATACTTACACCAACCGAATACTCTAAAGAACTTTTGCAGAGATACGGAATGAATAAACCTATCGAAGTTGTTTCTAATGGTATAGATATAGATTATTGGAAATGCACAGAAAAAGAAAAAATGGATTTTAGAAAAAAATATGATATAAGAGAAGACGAGAAGCTTATTATTTCGGTCGGGCTACAAATAAAGAGAAAGGGAATCATAGATTTTGTAGAAATGGCTAAGATGATGCCGGAATATAAATTTATATGGTTTGGATATACTAAGCCATCGCTCCTACCGGAAGAGACCTTGAAAGCCGTCAATACGAAACTTCCAAATTTGTTATTTGCCGGATATGTAGACAGAGATGAGCTGAGGGTGGCTTATAATACTGCCGACCTTTATCTATTCCCGACATATGAAGAAACAGAAGGCATTGTCCTTCTCGAGGCTCTAGCCAGCAAGACAAATGTTTTGGTAAGGGATATTCCCGTATTTGGTCATCCATATGAAGATGGAGAAAATCTGTACAAGGCTAAAAATCTTAATGAATTTATTTTAAAAACCGAATCGATTTTAAATGGCAATCTGCCAAATCTTTCAGAAAAAGGATATCTCATAGCGAAAAATAAAAATATAAAAAAAGTCGGAGAAAAATTGAGGGATTATTATGAATTGGCGCTCGAGTACTCCCACAGAACTTAAAAAAGACTCTAATCGAGTCTTTTTTGATTTCATAAATTTATACAAACCAGGGCAATGCTCTCATAACTGAGATTACTGTCATTGTAGTGATAGCCATAGCCAATACATTAGGTATAACTCCGTGCATATCATCAGGAAGATTTCTATTCAATAACTCTGCAAATGGAGCACCTATGATTCCTCCCAATATTCCCGCAAAGAATACTACATGAAGTCCGGTACCAAATGTCAATACACAGAAAGGCCCGATACTTACTACAGGAACATATGTCGGATACCATCCGTATTCGAGATGCTTTCTTCCATATAGGAATACTCCGAGACCACCTGATACGAGTTGAGACAACAGAATCGCCGGGAATACACCCGCTCCACCCATTCCATGCTCAAAATTTATCAGCCAATCTATTAAAGCTCCTATTATCAGGAATAGCGACGGCCATTCATTACCATAAAAATAGCAATCAGTAAAATCAGCTAATGATCTTCTTATCAAATATAAAGGACTCTTTAGAAGATCGTATTTTTGTTCTTCAGTCAATTCCACATGATTTTCCCTTATGACTGGATGTGCTGTCTTTTTAATCCACGGTGCAAGTTTACATACTTGTAGCGTAAGCGTAATAGAAAGTGCCAAAGCTATGTAATTCGCTATGGTTTGTGGCATTCCAATCGGAACCATTATATAATTACCTACGAAATTGGCAATCGGTAAAGATAGGAATGAAGCCAGTAATACTCCTGTAATCAATGCGCTTATACTTGGTCCAAATACGCAAAGCACTGCTTGTGGCGCTCCTACCAATAATAGGAATGTAGGAAGCCAAGAAAAGTTAACGCCATCGATTAAGTTCAAATACTTTAAAGCAAATACAGAAAAAGATAATGCCAAAATTTGAGAAAGAAGTATCCAAGGCCATATATTTAGTCCATAAGTAATGCTAAATCCCCTTAGTTTGGATCTTTTGACATCTAAAAACCATGCCACACATCCACCTAAGATAAGTCCTAATCCGGCAAAAAGTCCACCATAGAATTGTCCTTCGGAAAAGTCTTTTATCATCCAAATTATTTTAGCAATAAAACTGTCTTTTTGAAGATCGCCAATCAAAACGCCATAAGGCTGTAATAAAGCTCCGCTATTATTAATTGGCGTAAGTAGAAAGTAGAGTAATAGTCCTACTCCAACTAGAATTAAATACCCCAGCAAAGAACCGGTGGTATATTTTTCTATTTTTTTAGATTCCATATTAACCCCCTAGGCTAAATAGTAATACAACTGGGAAGATATCTTCCCAGTTGTATCCATTTTCTATTTTTATTTCTCTACAAAAGCCACAGCTCTTATTGGAGAGCCTGTGCCGGCTCTAATTTTTAGAGGAAGGCCCATGTAAAGGAATCTCTTACCTGCAACTTTGTCCAAATTACATAGGTTTTCAGTATTCGTTATGCCGAACTCACCACAAGCTAAGTGGCAGCCATAGTCCAAATCATCTGGAGTCAAGTCTACAGCTGGAGCATCAATACCAACATTGACAACTCCCTGCTCTGCCAACCACTTAGTGGTCTCGTACTTGATTCCTGTATGAGTTGATAGCATTCCACCGTAGTTTAAAACGTCTACAGCATCATCATCCGAGTGTAGTGTTGGATGAGTACGATCATAATGACCTGTATACATAAGGAATATATCGCCTTTTTCAAACTTTAGATTAGCTTTTTCTAAAGCTTCCTTGATGTCATCTATTGTAATTGGATCTGGATAGCGAATATGTCTAAGGTCTAGGCATAGGCCATTTCCATAGAAAAGTTTCATATCCATTTTTTCAATGGTAGGACCCGATGGCAAGAATTCCCAGATGGCGTCACTATGAGTTGGGCCATGTTCACTAATCAATAGATTACGAGCCGAGAAGCCTAAGGTTGGAGAACCTGTAGCCTTTTGATTCTGCTCATGAGTTTGATTAGTCATGATGAATGTCTTTTGGTGCATACCAAATACGGGCATACCTTGATATATTTCTTGACTTAAGTCAATTAATTCATATTTTTCGTTAAAGTTCATTTTATCCCCCTGGGTATATTACTTAACAGGCTCAATTGAAGGTAGAACTTTATAATTTTCTACGTCTATAACTCCCTTATCAGTGATCTTCCACTTTGGACTTGTAGCAAGTGATAAGAATGCAAGATGCATGAATGGTGCAGGAACGTCGCAACCTAATTCAGTCTTAACAGTTTCGTGTAATTCAATAGTCTTGTCAACTAGTTCAGGTCCAGTTAATTCGTCAGTCATAAGACCACAGATTCTAAGAGGTAATTCTCCTATAATTTCGCCTCTTTTAGCTATGGCAACTCCACCTTGCATTTCGATTACTCTATTTGCAGCAGCAGCCATATCTTCGTAGTTAGTACCTATTACTATCAAGTTGTGAGTATCATGTGATACTGTCTCAGCGAAAGCACCTTCTGTAATATTGAATCCTTTAATGAAGGACTTACCGATATCCGGCTGTCCATGTCTTCCGATAACAGCAACTGGTAGTAAATCATCTTCAGTTGATTTAACATATCCGTTTTCTACAGGTAATTTAACTCTGTATTTTTCTGATAAGTTTTGTAGAACGATTAGACCAACACAGTTAGCAATAACTTCGTCTTGATCTGAAGGAATTCTTAAATCGTCAGCTGTAACTTTATCTCTAAGAACTGTATGCTTTACAGACTCAGGATAAGTATATGGCTTAAGGTCGATTAATAATTCTTTGTTTTCAGCTATATGCTCACCTTTTAGATATACACTTGTAACGTCCATATCTTCAAGTTTTCCGCTAATTACGTTGATGTCAGCGTATTTACCAGGAGCAAGTACTCCTATTTCAGTCATATCTCCCCAAGTAGCAGCATTGATTGTAACCATTTGAATAGCTTCAACTGGATCTACACCATGAGTTATAGTTCTTCTTACTATATCATTCATATGACCTTTTTTGATTATATCTTCAGCTAACATGTCATCTGTAGCAAGTAATGCTCTTCTTGAATCAAGTCCTTCTTCAGTAATAGCTCTGATACACTCAGGCATATTATTTTGAGTTGAACCTTCTCTCATCAGTACCCATACACCATATCTTAATTTCTCAACACATTCTTCTTTTGAAGTTGTCTCGTGACATGAAATATCAGTACCACCGCATATGATATGTGATGCTAAGTCAGCACCAAAGATCTCAGCAGCATTACCGTCAACTTTTTTGTTTATTCCTCTTGCATAAGTTGTAGCAGCTATTGTATCTTTAACTACTTCATACTTATTGTCATAAACGAATCTCATACATGTAACACCTTGGATCTCTCCAATACCTGTTACTGTTGGATACTCAAGCATTTCTGGAATATCTTTAGAATCAAGTTCTCTACCTGCAGTCTCTAGTCCTGGACAGTCTGGAGTTAAAGCTGGAACTCTTAGGTATACGTGGTGAGGAAGTGTAGCACATTCTTCAGCCATTGCTTTTATAGCAGTTTTACCTAAAACATTTCCTACCTCATGTGGGTCAGATATTAAGCAAGTAGTTCCTGTTGGAAGTGATAGTCTTGAGAACTCAGTTGCAGTCAACATCGCAGACTCAAAGTGCATATGTGAGTCGATGAATCCTGGAGTTAGGTACTTACCACTTACATCGATAACCTCTGTTTTTTCACCGATAAGATCTGAACAGTCACCAACCATTAATATATATTCGCCTGAAATAGCGATGTCAGCAACATAGACCTCTCTTGTGATTACGTTTACAACATTTCCACCTTTTAGTACTTTGTCAGCGAATACCGTATCACTTAATAGTGCATCTACACAGTGAAGACGATCCGCTACAATTTTTAAATCTCTAGCATCTAGCATTTTCTTAAACTCCTCCTTAGAATTATGTTAATTAGTTTGTATCTAATTTGCGATTATATAAGATGCAATAAGGGTGCCAACTTTTGAAGTACCAAAAATATTTTTTTTAATCCATTGAAATGCACATCTTATAGAAAACATTTGCATAGAATTATATTTAAATAACAATTTTAATATTTTTATTAGGAAATGTTTTCCTCTATGCTATGATTGATATATGCTTAACGTGTTTTAGACCATAATTATGCCTTCGTGACGGTATTTTACGCATATCGGAACTTTTTACCTATACGGAAGATATTTCCTAATTTATCGCCTTGATTGATACTTTTTAAACGATTAAGACCTTATAAAATTAATTCTCGATGCTTTTTACAATTTTTTTAGTATTTAAGCTATAATTATCTGAATTAGCCTATCCTAACTCATCTAAATTTACTTTTACCATGGTAGCAGAGTAAAAAAACTATTATTTTAGGGTCTGTTTATGTTAATTTTTATTTAAACTCGAGCCTTTTAATTATAGCCTTTTAAAATTCCCTCGATTTATTTTAAGTAAAGGGCCTTTTGCTATTATCTTTTCTACTTTTTAATTGAGATGAGCGAGGAAATTTATCTCCTGAAGTTCCGGAATATTATAAAAATGTAAATACTATGAGATTTTTTTAAAAAAGATATTAATTTTCGCAATCATCGCTTTAATATCAAATTCTTTATTCAGAAATAGCCGATACCGGCTTTTAAAATTTATTAGAAATAAAGCGGCCACAAGGCCGCTTGGCACCCCCAACCGGATTCGAACCAGTGATTGACCCTTAGGAGGGGTCTGTTATATCCGACTTAACTATGGGGGCATGATTATTTCAGATAGATTTATATTACTTTAATTTAGATATTTTGTCAATTCTAGCATGATTTTATTTTTTATAATATGCTTAAATAAAATATTAATCTTTACGCCATAAAACAAAGCCCTATCTCAAATTATCATATGATATAGATTTTATTTATAATTAAAATCATAAAACAATCTCTTCTTTATTATATAGCTCTCATATTAATCTCTTTTATATCTTCTTTAGCAAAAAATATAAGGCTCGCATTCACGAGCCTTATTTTCTTAATAATGTAGCGATAGTCGAAAATAGATTTTCAACCGAGCGCACGATCCTAGTAAACATTCCAGCTTGTTGCACATCATGCTTTACTATTAGATCCACTTTTTTCAATTCCTGATTACCTGAAGATAAGGTCAGAGTACCGACTTTTTGCCCCTGTTTTAAAGGAGCTTTAATCCCTTCTTCTATATCCGATTTAAATACATATCTCTTAGATTTATGCGTAAGCAATTTATAAGATTCATTCGGGTATATAGGAATTTTAGGATTTATTGCCGAGTTGATATTAAGCTCCATATACGGTGCCTTGTCATCTATTATCGTCCTCACACTATAATTTTCTAAAGCATAGTCAATTAGGTATTTACTGATATCCCTTCTCTCAGCCACACCTGCTGTTCCCATCACTATAGTAATCAATCTGAACTCACCGGCTTGCGGACTTTTTCTTGCATCCATTGTCGATACGAGGCAATATCCTGCCTCTTCCGTATATCCCGTCTTTAAACCGTCGACTCCCGGGATTTCTCCAACCAGAGGAATCGTAGATTCTCCTGTATAATTCCTCCTTGGCATATTCAGTATCTTGATTTTAGAATAATCTAAAACCTCGGGATATTCTTTTATTATATGCCTCGACATAATGAATATCTCTTCTGTCGTCATAGTATTTTGGTGATCGCCTTGTTGAAGACCGGAAGAGTTGTAGAATTTGGAATTAACTAAACCCAATTCCTGAGCTTTTAGATTCATCATATTTACAAATTCGGCCTCTGAGCCGGCTACTTTTAATGCCAATGCATAGGCGGCATCATTTCCGCTTACGACCATAAGCCCGGCGAGCAATTCATCGACAGTTACGACCTCTCCTTCGAGAAGCCTAAAATTAGAACCGCCGATCTCCTCGATTTCCTTTGTTATCGTCACTCTATCTTCAAGTGAAAGGGCATTTTCGGCTATCTTGTCTTTGACGACCAGATATGTCATCAATTTAGAAACCGATGCAATATTTAAAGCCTCTTCTTCATTGTATTTTTCGAGTATTGCGCCTGAATCAAAATCTCCTATTAAATAACTTCTAACTCCATCCTCTATTCCCAGCGAGGCCTGTGCAGTTAAGGGAACTAAAAATGAGATAATCAAAATCGCTATGATAATAATTTTTCTATTCAAATAAACACCTCTTAGACAGCTATATTTTATTTTCCATAGATATATATTACAACAATTTTAATTATTTCTCAATCTTTTCTATTTTCATATATTTAACTAAGACTTCTGGTACTGTTATACTTCCATCTTCATTTTGATAATTCTCGAGAATTGCTGCAAATGTCCTGCCGACCGCTAGTCCCGATCCGTTCAATGTATGAGCGTATTCGACCTTTCCCTCTTCATTTCTATACCTGATATTCGCCCTGCGAGCCTGATAGTCCTCAAAATTAGAACAACTTGAAATCTCGACATATCTTCCATAGCTTGGCATCCAAACTTCTATATCATATGTTTTAGCAGATGAAAATCCGAGGTCTCCCGTACAAAGCATGACTACTCTATAAGGAATTTTTAAAAGTTTTAAAACTTCCTCTGCGTCATTAGTTAATTTTTCAAGCTCGTCATAGCTATTCTTCGAATCCGTAAACTTGACTAATTCCACTTTATCAAATTGATGATTTCTTATAAGTCCTCTCGTATCTCTTCCGGCCGATCCAGCTTCTTGCCTAAAGCATGGCGTATAAGCCGTATAATATATAGGAAGCTTTGAATACTCCAAGATCTCATTAGCCAATAGATTCGTCACCGGGACCTCTGCTGTCGGCGCCAAGAAAAAGTCTTTTCCCGGAACATGGAACATATCATTTTCAAATTTCGGAAGTTGTCCCGTACCCTTCATACTATTTCTATTTACCAATACAGGAGGCATTATCTCGACATAGTCCTGATCCTCGGTATGCAAATCCAACATGAAATTTATTATAGCTCTTTCGAGTTTAGCTCCATAGCCTTTAAAAACTGTAAATCTCGTTCCAGAGATCTTTGTAGCCCTTTCAAAATCGAGTATATCGAGATCCACTCCAAGATCCCAGTGAGCTTTCGGTTCAAAATCAAATTCTGTCGGCTCGCCCACGACTCTGACTTCCACATTATCCTCATCTGTATCCCCTTCAGAAACTTCCTCATTGGGGGTATTTGGAATATGCATCAAAAGATCTTTTATCTTATCGTCAATCTCCTTGACCTGTAAATCGAGGCCTGTGATTTCATCGGATAGAGATTTCATCTCTTTTAATATCCCAGAAATATCTTCGCCTTTCTTTTTTAGCTCGGGTATCTGCTTTGAGACCTGGTTTTGATTCGCTTTTTTATTCTCTACATTTACGAGAATTTCCCTTCTCTGTTCGTCGAGCTTGATAATCTGTTCTAAGTCATAATCCTCGCCCCTTTTTGCAAGAGCTTTTTTGACATTTTCAAAATCATTTCTTATCCTCTTTAAATCCAGCATATTTCCTCCTATTTAATAAAAAAATAAAAGCCCTCATCCCAAAGGGACGAGAGCATTTCCCGCGTTGCCACCCAATTTAACATATGTTCACTTTAAATTTTAGGCTCATGAGTGGATTCAAGAATCTATTCGTACGATTTTCACCAGCCATCGTCTCTCTAAACGAAATCAAAACTCTACTATTCTCATTTCTCTGCCCTATTAAATTATAATATATTATAGCATAATGATTAGATTTTTTCAAACTAAAGCGATTGCATCAAAAGAGATCCTTTCCGAGGATTCTCTCTACTGCCTTTTTGGGTATGCTTATCGATTCGACGACTACATCGTCACATATAAGGGGATTTTCAGCAATCCCTTTTTTCATAAATTGAAATGTAACCACCTTTTTGGGATTTATACAAGTTCCCTGAATTTTGCCGGTATTGGCATCTATACCCGAAGGTATATCTACAGATAAAATATCCACTCCGCTGTGATTCATCATATCGATCACGTATTCCTGGACTCCTCTGACCTGGGAAGTTAGTCCAGTTCCAAATATGGCATCCACTATGAGATCCATTTTAGATATGGTATTTTCAAAATTCTGTAAATCCTCTATCGTATGTATGGTCTCAAATTCCATACCAAGATTTAATAGTATATTATAATAAGTCATATACTCTTCATTTTCCCTATTGATATCTCCTATGATATAAATCTTGACATTGTGGTCGAGATTTATGAGATGCCTTGCGAGAGCCAATCCATCAGCTCCGTTATTTCCCGTTCCCGAAACTATGGCGATATTGGTCTTCATGACAATATCGATATTTTTCAGCAATTTTAAAGCAGCATTCTCCATCAATAGTATTCCCGGAATCTCCAAGCCCTTTATCGCATATCTATCAATAGCAGCCATTTCATCTCCGGTTATCTTCCTCATAAGATCACCCCTTATATGCCCGTAAATTTTTTAATTCTCAAATCATCTCCAAAGATATTATACAAATCGTATTCCCCCAGTATTCTGGAAAAAATCCTGTCATCATAATGCGTCTTTATATCCTTAACATTAAGATTCGTAGAAATTATAGTCGCCTTGTCAGAAATTATCCTGTCATTTATGATTTCAAATAGATGAGCCGTATTAATGGGAGAAGAAACTTCTGTTCCCAAATCGTCGATTATCAGCAGGTCGCAATTCAGCAGCATATCGTATTTCATCTTCATGTCAAGCTTATTTTCAGCTCTCGCAAAATTATAATCAGTTATAAAATTAATGAGCTTACTTGATATCTGGTAGATAACTGTGTAATTTCTATCCAAAAGACCCTTGGCAATCGAATTACATAAATAAGTCTTACCTGTTCCGACCGGGCCATAATAAAATCTATTTCTCCTCTTGAGCTTGGAGAAATTTTCGACATATCGCATAGCATCGTCCTTGTAAATAGCCATCATCTCTCTCGGACTCGCTCTTTCCGACTCATTTCTATTTGACCTAAATAATTTAAGATCAAAATTATCAAAATTTTCTAATTCTATTATCCTCTCGATACCGCTCATAGAATAAAGTTTTTCAGCGAGGAGTCTCTTCTTGCATTGACAATTTCTAGAGTTGACACTTCCAGTATCCTTGCATATCTCACAATCGTATTTTAATTCCAAATAATCCGCCGGATAGCCATGGGACTCTAGTAATTCCCTTTTCTCTTTTTGTAATTCTTCAGACTCCCTCTTTAGCTGAGGTATTAAATTCCTTGATTCTAAAATAGACTTTGCTAATTTTAAACCGATCAACTTAAATTCACCGTCTATCTCTTTGATTCTCGGAATTCTATCATATACTTCCTTTGTCCTGACGTCTTGAATCCTCAAATTCTTTTCTCTTATCTCTCTAAGTTTGGCATTAACTCCGCTACTATTCATCTATCTCTCCTCTTGCCCTCTCAACGTCAAAAAGAAGTTTTTGATTTATGATATTCTCGATTTCATCGCTTGATAATCTCT
Organism: Tissierellia bacterium; assembly: GCA_030537815.1. GTDB lineage: Bacteria > Bacillota > Clostridia > Tissierellales > Peptoniphilaceae > Microaceticoccus. The sequence continues at coordinate 62,600 of JAUNVF010000001.1, forward strand.
CGTCTTTAGGGATATTCCTCTTTTTCTTTCTCGCATTTTTCTTCGCCTCGGGCTTCTTCTTATTCTCGAGATATCTCTCGAGGTCCGAGACCGTCTTTATCCCATCGAGAGCCCAATTCCTCAAAACTCCCAATACATAATTCACATTTCTCTTGCCCGCCACTTCCAGACAATAGGGGAAACATCTGCAGACGAGTTCCCTTTCCTGACCAAATTCAGACAAATGAGCAATTATCCTCTCGATTTCATTCGGCGATAGATTAGTATTTAAAAAGTCCTCAATAAAGATGAACATCTGCTTATTTGTAGATGATTCCTCCGCCTTGGGCAATTCTTCCTCGCTTTGAGCCATATCAGTTACCCCGAGAAATAGCTCCCTTATACTAAGAAAAGAATATATTTCATTCTCATCATCTTTTTCCGTCTTTATAACTCCCTGTTCCTTCCAAAAATCAAAGGCCCTCTTGACATCATCAGAGCTCATGCCCAATTCCTTAGCCATATCTTCCTCGCTCATTATATGGCTATTAGTAGATTCATATGCCAATTTATATGCGTATATATAGACCTTTATAGCATTGCCATCGGCTATGCTGAAAAAATTATTTATAAAAATATTTTCTATTGGCGTCGTGCCAAGATCTATCTTAAAATTCTCAATTTTATATTTCATCTTTCACCCTAAATATCTCTTACCGGAATTTTTATATCATTAAAAGAGTTCAGCCTCATCCTTATTATCCTAGAATATAATTTCCCCTTGGCAATCGTGAAATATTCCGGTTCAAATATTATATCATCATCCATCATATCTTCCAGGGAAACTTCGAATTCTCCAAGAAATTCACCCTCCTGAACAAATCCCATCGACCTGTAGAGATTTAAAGCCCTCGCATTAAATGCGTTGACTTCCAAATATATCTCCTTCATATCCATCGAATTAAAATAATAATCTAAAAATAATTTTAAGGCCTCGCTTCCATATCCCATCTCGATATAATTGGGATCAAATGCTATCCCCAAATAAGAAGTCCTCCTCAAAATCCTGATATCTTTAATACCTATATAACCAATCATCCTGTCTTCCTCATTGAATACAGAATAATAAAGAGTCTTTCTCGTCGGTCTCCTATACGAATACCATATCTTGAGATTATTGTAACTCATCTTTGAAATATTATAATCGGTAAACAAAATATCTTCGTGAACTCCCCATGCCTTTATATATCTCAAATGCTCGGGAATCATGATCTCCATCTTTATCCTATCCCCGACCAAAGAACTCATATATTTCTTATCTTTCACTTTATTCTGACACCTTTACTGGATCTATAAATTTGGTAAAGCTCTTCTTATAAAGCAACTCGACAGTTCCGGTCGCACCATTACGATGCTTTGCGATTATTACATCGGCAGTATCCGGTCTTTCACTGTCCTCATTATAATAATCATCTCTATAAAGCATCATTACGACATCGGCATCCTGTTCAATCGCTCCGGATTCCCTTAAATCCGATAGGATTGGCCTTTTATTTGTTCTCAGCTCCGGAGCTCTGGAAAGCTGCGCAAGCGCCAATACCGGGCATTGCAATTCCTTTGCCAAAGCCTTTAAACCTCTGGATATCGCCGAAATTTCTAGCTGTCTATTCTCAATATGTCCCCCTATAGTCATAAGCTGGAGATAATCTATTACTATGAGGTCCAGTCCTTCTTCCGCCTTCAATCGCCTGCATTTCGCCCTCAATTCTGTCAGCGATATGCTCGGTGTATCGTCGATATAAAGATTTGTCTTCTCGAGTATCGGCATAGTCTCAATTATCATATTCCATTCATTTAATTTTCCACTTATGATTTCTGAAAGGTCGACGAGAGAAGTCGAGCTTAGTATCCTTTGAACTAATTGAGTTTTGCTCATCTCAAGAGAAAAAATCGCAACTATATGATCTTTGAGTGCGGCATTTACAGCGATATTCACGCCTAGAGCCGTCTTTCCCATCGAAGGTCTCGCCGCCAATAATATCAGCTCGGATTTTTGAAGTCCAGATAGATGTTCATCCAATCCTGCAAGACCTGTAGTCACGCCGGTAAGCCCCTCTCCCATCTTAGATCTCTGTATCATGACATCTATAGTAGCGGAAAGTGCCCTATCCATCTTCGTCAGTCCATCCGAATGGCTTTTTTGAGTGATATCGAATATGCTCTTCTCAGCTATCTCTATGATTTCCGAAGTTTCCTTCTTGTCATCATATGCATTCGCCATGATATTGTCGCTCGCCTTGATGAGTTGCCTCAAAGTCGCCTTCTCGGCAACTATATCGCAATAAGAACTTATATTGGATGTTATTCCGACCATTTCAGTCAAATCCAATAGATATTGTAAGCCCCCGACATTCTCAACCTGTCCTCTTTTTTCGAGATCGCTCATTATCAGTAGATGATCAGGATTTTTATCCTGACTCGATAAATTTATGATAGACTTGAATATCTCAGCATTTTTGGGACTGTAGAAATCATCTGCAGTCAATTTCTCTTCAGCAACACTTATCGCACTCTTATCGAGTATCATAGCTCCGAGAACCGATCTCTCGGCATCCTCGTCATTGGGAAGCACCCTGATAGCCGATTCCATAATTACTCCTTATCCACCAAAACTTTTACTGATGCCGTAAGTTCCGGGTAAACCCTCACTTGAACGGTATACTCTCCAACTTCCTTTATATTATCCTTTAATTCAACTTTTTTCTTATCTATTTCAATTCCATTCTGAGCTTTGATAGCATCGGCAATATCTTGAGAAGTTATCGAACCGAAAATCCTATCTCCCTTTCCGGCCTTGGCATTGATTTTTACACTGCCCTTCTCGAGTTTTTCTTTTAGTTTTTCAGCTTCTGCTCTTTCTTCCGCCCTCTTTTTCTTCAATTCTTCCTGTTCTTTTTCCCATTCTGCTTTATTTTCAGGAGTAGCCTCAACAGCTAATTTTCTGGGAAATAGAAAATTCCTCGCATAACCTGTCTTAGCATCTACAAGTTCTCCCGCTTTACCTAAACCTTTAACATCACTTTTCAATATTACTTTCAACTTTTTCATCCTCCTCTAAATACTCGTCTATTACCTTTTTAAGGACATCTACAGCCTCATCGATGCTCATATCGGAAAGCTGAGCTCCGGCCGATGTCTGATGTCCACCTCCGCCAATTTTTTCAAGAATTATCTGAACCGATATTTCTCCGACCGACCTACCGCTGACATGTATCTTGCCCTTATAATAAGTCAATACGAAAGAAGCTTCTATTCCCCTCATATCTAACATAATATCAGCCGATTGAGCGGCCACGAGAACGGAATTATCTATCTCATTTTCAAATTTAGAAATTGCGATGATATCCTTGTAAATCTCCGCCTGCGACACTACCTCAGACCTATACTTTACGGTATCTGCCGGCTCTCTAAATAATTTCTTGACACTTATGCTGTCAGCTCCAAATCTCTTCAGTAAAGATGCAGCTTCAAAAGTCCTAACTCCAGTTTGGAATGTAAATGATTTTGTATCGACAGTTATACCTGCAAGTAGCGCATCCGCTATTATCTTAGGCAATTTAAGATCTTCCTCATTATATTGGATAAGTTCCGTAACCAGCTCTGATGCCGATGAAGCATATGGCTCGAGATATGTCAGAGTCGGATCTTCTATATAGTCTGCGCCTCTCCTGTGATGATCTATCAAGACGACCTTATTAGTTATATCTAAAAGTTCGGGAGCTTCGGTTGAATTCTTTCTGTGATTGTCAAGCACGACCACCAATGAATTCGACTTAGCCCTGTCGATAGCCTCTTCAGGACTTATTATATCATTTTTTATCTCCGGCATCTGCCTAAGAGTTTCATTATACAAGCTCTCTATCGCAGGAGTGACCTCCTTTAAAACTATCTTGCAATTCTTGCCTCTCAATTTTATAAATGTATATATGCCGAGACATGAACCAAATGAATCCATATCGGGATTTTTGTGACCCATCGCAAAAATAGAATTGGACTGATCGACCAATTGAGTCAATGCATGGGATATAACCCTCGACTTGACCTTATTATGCTTTTCAATCGCCTTTTTCTTACCGCCATAAAAGCTCAATCTTCCGCCCTCATTGACGACGATCTGATCTCCACCTCTTCCGAGAGCCACGTCGACAGCCAATCTGGCGATCTTATATACCTCCAGAGGCGGTTCGATGCTCGCCCCGACACCAATGGATAGAGTTGGAGGAATCGAGCTGTAAGCTTCCATATCCTTGACCTTTTCTACAATGGGGAATTTATCCTTTATCATTCTATTGAAATCTACCTTTCTAAATACGCATAGATATTTATCTGAATCGTATTTTCTGGCAAATCCATTGTAATTTACCGCATAGGTATTAATCTCCTTGTCTATTTCAGCAAATACTATGGGCCTGTTATTCTCGTCAGTAGCGCCGGCTATCTCCTCGAAATTGTCGATTTGAATCGCCATGATAACAGGGGTCTCTTCATAATAAGCCCTTTTGATTATCTCGTCCTCTGTATTGTCGAGTCCGTATATCAAAATCAATTTCTTTTTATCCTGCTTATATGTGTCTACTATATTATAATAAAATTGATAATTTTTATTTTGTATATCGATATCGATGACCTCGCCCTTCTCGGATTTTAAAAGGTCCTTAGTATTGATTTTAGGCAATATATCATCTATTTTCTCACCCAATAGCTCGCTCTCGGGAAATAGATTTTTAAATTTGGTATTATACCAATTTATCTTACCGTCTTGAGAAATCAAGCTCATCGGAAATGGCATGCCAAAGACAGCACATCTCGTCACATCGCTGAAAGTCTCATCCATCGATTCGATCTGCTTAACATAACCCGCTTTCTTTTCCTCTATCAGACTATTGAAATAATATCCTGCATATAGGCAAAATGCAAATGCAATAGCACCCAATGCTTTATGATATATGAATATCACAATCGACATTATGACAAGAGCAGCCATCACTGTTACAAATTCGAGCCAATTTATCAGTGAATTATTATCTTCTCTCATTTTCATTCTCTCCTTTTTCTGTAACGAAAATTAAATATGGAGTCAAATAGTCCTATGAAAATATAAAACATCCTTATATTAAATATTATCGTGACGACTATAAAGATATTCAGTACTATGGGATTCATCTTTTTTCTAAGATAAAATATCGCAACTGCCAGTCCCTGCAACATGAATAGAAAAGAAAATGCCATCATTATATTTAAGGACAATTCGGTCGTATAGCCGAAGCCCATTTTATCGAAAATAAAAATTCCGACGATGCAGATTACGACGCCTTTTAAAATATCCGAAGGCAATTTAAAATTATAAAATTTAGGCACATCAATTATTCCAAATCCAATTCTCCTCAAAACAGTCGTCGATAGATAATAATTGAACATGGAAATAGACATCGCCATTATAAATAATAGAGATGGTATGATCGCCATCATAAGAGTTACGCTCGATCTCATCATATCCTTGAGATCGCCCGTCTGAGGTATATTCATCTTATTTATAATTTGGATTTGAGCCTCTATACTTGTGCTAACTGCATCTTCAAATCCCTTCACAATGTCGATTCCCTCTGTCACCGACATGATTACCGATAGACCCACGACTAAAATACATACGCAGGCAGTTACAATGACCATAGTCTTAAATGCTTTAAAGCCCTTCTTCAAAGCAATTATCATAGGAATTGATACGATAATAGCATATACGAGCATCATTATCGTACCCGCCCATCCGTCGAGCAAGTAAATCGCCCCTGAACTGAGAATCAAAGACAGGATAGAATGTTGATATCCCCTCTTCACTCCCAATACAACGAATGGAGTTGGAAATACAAATATGGCAAATGGAAAAATACTCACACTTGTATAGTAAATTAGAATAGCCGTAAAGGCTGCCAATATTAGTTCTTTAATGCTGTGTTTATTGAAATTTTCAGTCATAACTCCTCCACCGCCCCACTATTCTATTTAAAAAGTGAAGCAACCAATATATTATATTATACAACAAAACTCTGATTTATTGAAATCCGTTAGATGTCTATATTTACCCCAAACAGCGTATTTTAAACAATAGCGGCTTTAGTTAATAGGCTTTTAAATAAATCTTTGAATTGGAATTTATAATTTTAATTTTTATAATAGAGATTTCCATTATTTATTAGGATAATTCCTTAAATCTCTATTCTCCATAGATCAAATAAGATTAAAATGCGCTGAATATCATTTAAATGAGAAATAAAATTTAAATAATTCATTAAGAGTCAATGCTAGAGGATATGGATGATCCAAAAATTTAAGAAAATAAAAAAGGAGCAAAATCGCTCCTTTAAAATCTAAATTAGTCTGCTGAATACGGCAATAATACGACTTGTCTTGCTTTTTTAATTTCAGCAGTTACTTGTCTTTGGTGCTTTGCGCAATTTCCGGTAACTCTTCTAGGAAGAATTTTACCTCTTTCGCTGATATATTTTTTAAGAGTATTCACATCTTTATAATCGATGGCTTTCTTTTTATCAGCGCAAAATGCACAGATTTTCCTTCTCGGTCTATATCTTCTTTGCACTTATTAGCTCCTTTCTACTAAAACGGTATCTTTGAATCGTCATCGAATGGGATGAAATCATCTTCATCGTCATCGAATCCACCCACATCATTATTAGGCACTTGATTATTTGGCATTTGATCATATCCGGATCTATTGACCGGATCATTATACGGACTGTCGAAACCGCCTTGACTGTTCATATTTCCGGATTGCGGAGCTCTATTCTCTCCCCATTCCAAAAATTCAACTCTGTCGGCTACGACATCTGTCGTATAAACTCTCTGTCCCTGCTGATTCACATAGCTTCCGGTCTGGATTCTGCCCTGAACGGCTGTCATTCTGCCTTTTGCAAGATAATTCCCGCATAATTCAGCAGTCCTTCCCCAAGTCACAATCCTTATAAAATCAGCAGTCGCCTGGCCTCTGGCTTCCATCTCTCTTCTTCTGTCCTTAGATAAATTCTTATCTACAGCCAGAGTAAAAGTGCACATAGCATTTGAAGATTCTGATTTATATCTTATTTCCGGATCTCTGGTTAATCTTCCTATCAATACAACATTATTCATATTAGACCCCCCGGCTATGCCTCAACTCTCGTGATCATGAATCTAAGAACCTGATCAGTTATTCTGCATCTTCTGTCGACTTCTGCTACGATTTCTGGAGTAGCTTCAAAGCTGACTACATAATAATAACCTTCTTTTATATAGTCGATCTCATAAGCTAATCTTCTCATTCCCCATTCAGCAATATCAGTCACATTTCCGCCATCTTTAATAATGTCGGTAATTCTTTCAAATATTTGAGTTCTAGTAGCTTCTTCAACGCTTGGCTTGAAGATAAAAACGCCTTCGTACTTTCTCATTTTTTTCACCTCCCTGTGGACTACGGCTCCCTTTTAAGGAGCAGAGATTTACCGTCAAATTATATCACAAAAAATTTGAAAGTACAAATCCCGGATGACAAATATTTTATCGCCATCATTCTATATAAATCCCAAAATCAATTGGCATATTATCTGTAATCGCCCAAATTTTCCCTATATCTTATCATTATATCAGCAAACATCTCGGCACTTGTAGGCGGAGTATATGTGATAGCATTTGCTCCGGCTTCTATGGTCTCCAAAATCAATTTATCGCTATTTCCGCCGGTTGCGATTATCGGAAATTCCTCTCCCACATGCTTTCTTATCAATCTTATAAGTTCGGGAGTATTCTTTCCTCCCGATACATTTAGTATATTCGCTCCTGCATGGATCTTGCCCTTAAAATCATCTTCAAAGGAAACAATGGTGGCGACCAGTGGAATATCAATATTCATCGCTATCTCCTTGATGACATCATTTTGCATAGGAGCATTAACGACGACTCCATATGCTCCCATGAGTTCAGCTTGAAGTGCAAGAGTTACAGCTCTCGTACCCGTCGTCAAACCTCCTCCGACCCCTGTAAATACAGGGACTGAAGCAGTCGTGATTATCGCCTGCATTATCGAAAGCTGCGGTGTAAATGGATAGACCGCTATAATCGAACTCGCATTGTGGTTTTTTAAAAGAGCCACATCGGTCGTAAACAATAGCGATTTTATCCTGACTCCCAGAACTTTGATTCCACTTGCCTTGTAAATCGATTCAGGTACCTTGATTATTTTATTTCTCAAATTTGAAGTGATTTCGGGAACGAATTTTCCCGTCTTTTTATCTATACTCTTTCCATCATTCTTACTTATATCTATTACCTGCTCATCGAATGGTCTGGGGTCTTTATTTTGCGTCATCTTTCCTCCTTAAGTCTATCTACTGCATTTTTTAATCTCATCAAAGCATCTTCCAATACTTTTTTAGGACAGGCTATATTAATCCTCTTAAAGCCCTTGCCCTCATCTCCAAAGAATTTTCCATCAGTTAAAAACAAGAGAGCTTCCCTTTCAAGCAATTCATCTAGTCTCGGATCTGATAATTTTAGTCTTCTGAAATCCAACCAAATGAGATAAGTACCTTCTATATCATAGGCGACTACATCCTCAATCTCTCTTTCGACAAAATCGACCACGAATTTTCTATTCTCGTCTATTACAGAAATCAATTCCTCAAGCCATGGTTCTCCCTCATTATATGCGATCTCACAAGCTTTCAAACCGAGGACATTCGATCCCTTCTGATGTCTTTCTTCCAATCTTTGAGAAAATCTATCCCTCAATTTTTCATTTTTTATTATTATATTTGAATTATAGAGTCCGGCTATATTAAATGTCTTGCTCGGAGCCGTAGCGACGACCAAATTCTCAGAAACCTCTTCATTCAAATTGCCGAATGTAATAAAATCATTTCCCGGCATTATTATATCTGCGTGAATTTCATCAGAAAAAATAATTATATCATTTTCAAGGCAAATCCTCGCAACTTCTTCTAATTCCTCTCTCGACCAAACCCTTCCGACCGGATTATGAGGATTACAGAATAAAAGCAATTTATTTGACGGATCCTTGGCCTTTTTCTCAAAGTCCTCAAAATCTATCTTAAATCCGTCATCATATACGAGGGAACTCCTTATAATCCTCCTGCCATTGTGGATTATAGATGTAAAGAATGGCCCATAAACCGGAGGAAATAAAATTACTCCATCTCCCGGCTCGGTAAAAGCATCTACCGATGTGTATATCGCAGGTACGACCCCTTGAGTCGGAACTATCCAATTCTTCTGGATTTCCCAATCGTATCTTCTAGCAAACCATTTTTTTACAGCATCTATATAGCTTTCGGAAAATTCGGGATAGCCGAGAACTGAATCTTCGAGATAATTTTTAAGGCCCTCCACTATCTCGGGTGCCGTATTAAATTCCATATCGGCAATGCTCAATGGTATAATATCCTCCGGCAATTCGGGATTTACCTCTAACATCCTCTCGTATTTAGCCGCTCCCAAATTTCTCCTATTCGTGAAAGTATCAAAATTATATTTCATATTCCCTCCTATATAAACATTAGAAGTCTCAAGACTTCCATAAAATCATTGCTGCTGTACTTAATGGTCCTAGGATCTGTAAGTATGGTTCCGGGATAAAAACTCGCCCTATAAGCATATGCCGACTGCCTGTACTCGATTTCGACCTCGAAAACTTCGGGGATTTGATTTTCGATAGGTCCAGCATTTGAGATCGCCCTCTGCGCCTCTTTAAAAATTAACTGGTTCACGAATTCCGGAGTATCTGAAATGACGGAAGCGCCAATTCTCTCGACAGTGTAAACAGTATTTATCTGCGAGTCGAAAACCTCGACCATATCGCATAAGCTCTTATCTCCCGATACAAATTTTACCGGCACTCCAAAGTAGAGAGAAGTATAATAGCTTATTAAGAATTCCGATGCCATCGCTCCATTTATCTTTAAATCCGAAATCTCCCTGTCGATTCTCCCTATAGTACAAGTGGATCTGGTATACGCCTCTCGATTATATCCGAGCAGCATGGTCATATCAAAACTGTCATTTATTCCCTGCATCGGTCCGAGTGGACCTCCGTCCCAACCTCTTATAACAGATGTATTCGCAGGCAGCTTCGATATATCAACTCCCGTTCCATCTCCAAAAGAGTCCTTAATTACAATTTCGCTCGTACTTTCGATATCGTTGATGGCATCGCATACAGTCTGCAATTCACCATTCATTATCCCGATCTGATGTACTAATTCGTCATTGTCATAATGCCAATTCTCATATCCGGTCGCTCCGCAAGTTCCGCCTATGTCAACACTTATAAATACTTTCATCACTGCCTCCCATCTTCTATTTTTTCAATTCTTACATTTTCTATCTGAGCCCTTATTTCATCTCCCGAGGCTATTCCGTCTGTAAAAGCCGTCGCACTTGCGGCAGCAGTCGCCACCTTAAATGCCTCGTATTTATTTGAAGTTCTGAAAAGAGTTCCTATAAATCCCGCTATCATAGAATCCCTGGCCCCGATATAATCCCTGCACTCGCCCTCAACTCCATATACCCTGTAAACAGAATCTCCTGTAAATAAAAAGGATCCGTCGAGTCCGAGCGAAATTATTACATTTTTAGCTCCCATTCGGAGTAATTTTTTTCCATATGGAATCAATTTATCGTAATCCTCAACCTTTTCTCCAAACATATCCTCAATCTCATCGAGATTTGGCTTAATCAGTAGGGGATTGAATTTCAGAGAATCCAGCACTATATCCAGATCCGTATCAATCACAAAATCCGCCTTATTTGCATTGCAAATAGCGACGAGTCTATGGTAGATATCCCTATCGACAGAAGGGGGTATGCTTCCGCTTATTATTACCACATCTCCCTCTCTCACCCTCGACATATAGTAAAGAAATTCCTGAACTTCAGTTCTAGATATATTAGGCCCTCTTCCATTTATACTCGTCGAAATATTATCCGATGTCGTATTCAGCTTTATATTTATCCTTGTCTCGTCCATCGTGTCGATGAATCCGATCTGTATATCTTCCCTCTTCAGCCAATCGGTTATAAATCCCCCTGTAAAACCGCCTATGAATCCCGTTGCGACGGAGGGAATTCCTATCTGCCTCAATGCCCTCGATACATTTATCCCCTTACCTCCGGGGATTTTCTTACCTCTCTTCATCCTATTTAGCTCTCCAAGCTCTAGTTCCTCGAGCCTTACTAGAAAATCTACAGATGGATTTAATGTGACTGTATATATCATATCTCTACTCCAATTTAAAAAATTATTCGATCTATTAAGACCGCATTATGCTACAATATCTATATCTATAGTATACCCTATTTAGAGAAATAGCCAATATAATAATGAATTATTGCAATGCTCTATCAAGTATTAACATAATCGGGTATAATTGTTATAATAGTAGAGAATTGAACTAAAGTCAGGAGTTTTGTAAATGTTAAAGCAAATAAATATAAAATATATCTACCATAGCTGTTATCAGGTCAGCATAGACGATAAGATTTTGATATTCGATTATTTCCACGGCGATTTAGATGATCTCGATCCATATAAAAAGGATATTACATTTTTCGCATCACATTCGCATCCCGATCATTATAATAAAGATATATTGAGCTTAAAAGGAAATGAAAATATTAGATATATACTCTCAAATGATATTCAAGACCTTAGCAAGGTCGACAATATAATATATCTCGGCGATACAGAGGAGAAAGTCGAAGATAGAAAGCTCATGTATTCTAAAAATATAGAATATATGAAGCCATATGATTTAAAAGAATATCCCGATATGACAGTCCGGACATTCGGCTCGACAGATAAGGGAGTGAGTTTTCTAGTATCCGTAAATTCCATAAATATCTTTCATGCGGGAGATTTGAATCTCTGGATATGGGACGAGGATACAGAAGAGGAAAGAGAGCAGATGAGAAAAGATTTCCTCAAAGAACTCGATAGGATTAAACATTATGATATAGATATAGCATTTTTCCCCCTCGATCCGAGACTCAAAAAATTGTATTCGGAGGGATTCAAAGAATTTATAGACAGAGTCCAGCCGACTCTCATATTCCCGATGCATTTCAGGGACAATATCAGCTATAATCTTTCATTTATGAACGAATTCCCGGAATACAAGGGAATTTACAGGCCGGTATTTAAAAAGAATCAGATATTTCTCGTAAATTACGAGATTTAATCAAAAACCAAAGAGGATCGCAACAGAATTCATTCTGCTGCGATCCTCTCTTCAATTGAAATCATCCTAAATCTCGAGCACTGAATTTTCCTGTTCTTCCTCAGCATTTTCTAAAATCTCAAAATACATTCCGCCTCGGCATTTATCGATTAAATCAATATCCTCTTCTCTTATATGCGCGACGACATTGACCTTTTTAGAAAGGTCCATATCGACCTTATTTATATGGAATTCCCCCATATATCTACCGTATTTATTATTGTCCAATGTCAGAGATCCCCTCGACCTGCTGACCAGATATCTGTTTACGACATGGATATCCGACTTAAATACAAAATCCTCGGCTCTTATCACATATTCAGCCTCATCTATTCTATTTCTATGCTTTCCCTTAACGAGATCAAAATACTCGTAGTCGAGCACGTCGACATAAAAGATCAATAATTCATCTTTCATATAATTATTGAATTGATTTATCGTCTTTGCAGTCAAAGGAGAATCTCCTATATAGACCTTGTCTACGCCTAAGTCGTCGAGTAGATCAATAGTCGAATACAATGGGTGCTTATCTCGATGGATTTCAAGAGTCACCTTACCTGTAAAATCTTCGGAAAGATTGTCATCTCCCGGGGCAAAAGCGACCGTCTTTATATCCATGGTCTCCCAAAAGAGATTATTTTTCTCCATATATTTTCTGCTCAAGCCTATCTCTTTTCTCTCGTAATAATAATACCATGCCTCTATATTAGAAAAGTCGGCCCCCAAATCATTCAGAGTCCTAAGATCTTCAGAACTGGTATGGCTTGCACTTATGGCGACAGTGAAATGCTTAGTACAATTCGCTATCATATCGAGTGGCGTGGTAGGAGTCACCCTCAATCCGGTTATTCCCAAATCTCTGAGATTCTCCGCACTCAATTCCAATTTCACTTCTCTAATACTCTCTTCCGAGGTACCGAGCATCAAATCCATTTCCAATTCCTTACATTTTCCCCCTATAGCCTCGAGAGCTTCCAGGTAGGATGACTTATCGTCCTCAGGAACGAATATCGTCGTAAATACAGATGAAAATCCCGCATCTTTCATCTTTTCAATATATTCGCATACCTTTTTAGGATCATCATTTAAATTTACCGAAAAACCTATCAAGAAATCACCGCCTTATTTTTTATCAATCTGATTTTTTTATTCTTGCTACCCCCGTCGATACAGCCGCCTCGGCGACCTTTTCAGCCACATTGACACCCACTCTTTTGTCGAATGCCCTCGGCAGTATATAATACTCATTTAATTCATCTTCATCTATAAGCTCTGCGATAGCATATGCAGCTGCAAGCTTCATTTCGATATTTATTTCAGAAGCTCTCACATCTAAAGCCCCTCTAAAAAGCCCGGGAAATACAAGCACATTATTTACCTGATTCGGGAAGTCGGATCTACCTGTACCGATAACCCTAGCTCCTCCCTTTTTAGCCTCATCCGGATATATCTCGGGAACAGGATTCGCCATAGCGAGCAAGATCGAATCTCGATTCATCTCGGATACCATATCGGCGCTCACGATTCCCGGAGCAGAAACTCCGATGAAAATATCAGCACCCCTCATAGCATCTGCTAGACTTCCCTTCTCGTGATTCGGATTTGTCGACTCGGCAATCTTTCTCCTCGCCTCGTCGAGAGATGAGTCATCGGGATCGATGATTCCCCTGCTATTGCAGATCACGATATTTTTCGCCCCGGCTTCAGTTAGGAGATTGGATATCGCAATTCCGGCCGCTCCCGCTCCGCTAATCGCTATTTTTACATCTTCGATCTTTTTAGACACGACTTTTAAAGCATTTATAACTGCCGCCAAGACGACGACAGCCGTTCCGTGTTGGTCGTCATGAAATACGGGTATGTCAAGTTCTTCTTTTAATCTGTCCTCTATTTCAAAGCATGAAGGAGCGGATATATCCTCGAGATTTATCCCTCCAAATGAAGGGGATATCATCTTTATCGTATTGACTATCGTATCGGGATCTTGACTGTCTATGCAGATCGGGAATGCGTCGACATTTCCAAATTCCTTAAACAAAACCGCCTTGCCTTCCATCACAGGCATTCCAGCCATAGCGCCGATATTGCCCAGACCCAAAACCGCAGAACCGTCGGTTACAACCGCAATCATATTTCCCTTATTAGTGTATTCATAAACCTTTTCAGGATCTTCCTGAATCTTTTTACAAGGTTCAGCGACGCCGGGAGTATAAGCCAGACTTAGGTCATATCCGTCTTCGACTTTTACTTTTGACACCACTTCTATCTTGCCCTGATGTTCTCTATGAAGCTTTAAAGCTTCTTCTTTGACATCCATCTTAACCTCCTATAATTTATTAAATGTAGTCAATATGATTATACAAGACGCTATTATAAAAGACAAGAATATATGATTGTCGTCAAAATGAGCTGATATTTAATTAACTAAATTCTGATAAGTCCTTTAAGAAGATTAGCTTTTATGTTATACTTTATTTAAGAAATTACAAAAATATTGGAGGTATATATGGTTGATTTTAGAATGGAGTCTGATTCAATCGGGGAGAAAGGCGTTCCCTCGACAGCCTATTATGGCGTGCAGTCACTTCGTGGAAATGAAAATTTTCATATCTCGGGAGAACTCCTTCACAAAAAGATGATTCAGGCATTGGCGATAATAAAAAAAGCTTGCGCTATTTCAAATTATAAGGCAAAGGTTTTGAGCAAAGATATAATGGAGGCCATCTCCGAGGCTTGCGACGAAGTTGCAGAGGGTGAATTCGACCACGAATTCATAGTCGATCCGATTCAAGGCGGAGCGGGTACGACTGCCAATATGAATGCAAATGAAGTCATAGCAAATCGCGCAAACGAAATCATGGGTGGCACTCTGGGAAAATATGAATATATTCATCCAAATGACCATGTTAATATGGGACAATCGACAAATGATGTTTACCCGACAGCAGGTAAACTCGGCGCATTATTTTTACTTCCAAGACTTTTAAAAGAGCTGAATTTATTGCATGAGGCTTTTTTAGAAAAATCAGAGGAATTTAGCGATACTTTGAAAATGGGTAGAACTCAACTTCAAGACGCAGTTCCAATTAGACTCGGACAGGAATTCCACGCATATGCTTCTGTAATAAAAAGAGATATCGATAGAATTGAAAATGCAGCAAATGCATTAAAGAGGATAAATATGGGAGCGTCGGCAGTCGGAACGGGTATAAATGTAGACACTTATTATTTTAATATAATCGCACATGTTATAAGCGAACTTTCGGGAATAGAATTACATCAGGCGGAGGACTTGGTCGACGGAACACATAATCTCGACGGATTAGTAGAAGTTTCAAGTTCTTTAAAGACGGTGGCGATAAATCTCTCGAAGATATGCAATGACCTAAGGCTAATGTCCTCCGGACCTTTGACCATGGTCGGAGATATAAATCTGCCGCCCAGACAGAACGGCTCTTCTATAATGCCGGGCAAAGTCAATCCGGTAATTCCGGAAGTAGTCAGCCAAGTCGCATTTAGAGTTATAGGAAATGACCTCACTATAACGATGGCAGCCGAGGGTGGACAGCTCGAATTAAATGCATTTGAACCGATAATCTTTTACAGCCTATACCAATCCATAGAATTCTTAGAACATGCAGTAAATACTTTAAGGATTAATTGCGTCAAGGGAATTACAGCGAATACCGAAAAATTACTCGACGATGTACACAAATCGACCGGAGTAATAACAGCTCTCGTACCGCATATAGGATATTCTCATGCAGCGAGAATAGCAAAAAAATCACTTGAGACGGGAATTCCCGTTAGAAAGATAATAGAAGAAGAAAATCTGCTTACAAAAGAGCAGCTCGACGAGATATTGGATCCTTTCGATATGACATCGCCGGGAATCGCCGCAAAGCATCTGCTCAAATAATATGAGGAGTTAATTATGAATAAAGTTTTATTGGGAGCTAATGATAAAAAACAATATATCTACACAAATATGTTAAATAGACATGGACTGATAGCTGGAGCGACCGGAACCGGTAAGACGATAACTTTAAAAGTAATCGCCGAACAGCTTTCCGATCTGGGAATCCCCGTTTTTCTTTCCGATGTGAAAGGCGATCTCGCATCTCTTTCAAAGCAGGGAGAGATGGACGACAAATTGCTGGATAGGATAAAAAAACTCGAGCTTGAGGATTTCGACTTCGATAAATATCCGGTTGAGTTTTGGGATATATTTGAGAAATCGGGACTTCCCGTAAGGGCGACCATATCGCAAATGGGACCTATGATGCTATCGAGGCTCCTTGGACTGAACGATACCCAGCAGGGAATCATGAATATAGTATTTAAAGTCGCCGACGATAATGGGCTGCTGCTCCTAGACCTCAAAGATTTAAAAGCCGTCCTTTCATATGTGAACGACCACAGAAAAGAATTGCAGAATGACTATGGAAATATAAGCACCAGCTCCGTCGGAGCAATCCTCAGAAGCCTTTTATTATTGGAAACTGAAGGAGCTGAAGACTTTTTTGCCGAGCCATCCCTCGACGTTCTCGACTTCTTGAGAACCGATAAAGATGGCAAAGGAATCGTAAATATTCTTTCAGCCGAAAAGCTATTTAAGTCGCCTAAATTATACTCGACATTCCTGCTTTGGATGCTGACCGAAATATACGAATCACTTGAAGAAGTCGGAGACCTAGACCAACCTAAATTCGTATTTTTCTTCGACGAGGCCCATCTGATCTTCGACGACGCTCCAAAGGCGCTATTGGGAAAGATAGAATTGATAGTCAGACTTATAAGATCTAAGGGGGTCGGCGTATTTTTCATAACTCAAAATCCGACAGATATACCGGACACAGTCTTAGCACAATTGGGAAATAGAGTCCAGCACGCATTGAGGGCCTATACGCCAAAAGAAAAGAAGGTAATCAAAGCCGTATCGGAGACATTTAGACAGAGAGAAGATGAAGATCTAGAAAGTCAGATAATGGAACTTTCAGTCGGAGAAGCCATCGTCTCAACACTCGATCCGGAGGGAATCCCATCATATGCCTGTAGGATATTAATCTGCCCACCCAAATCGGCATTCGGAACCATAGAAGCTTCTGAAAGGCTGGGCATAATTAACTCATCAAATCTATTCGAAAAATACTCACAGAGGATCGACTCGGAAAGCGCATATGAATTGCTTCAATTAAAAGCGCAAAAGAGCGAATTATCTGAAGATGACGACGAAATCAATAAAAAGATGGAAGAGCTCAAAAAAAGAGAAAAGGAATTGATCGAAAAGCAGAAAAGCAAATCGACCGGAAGAAGAACCGATTCTAATTTCGACAGATTCACTAAAAATATGATGTCCACAGTCGGTAGAGAATTTGGAAGAGTTTTATTTAGAGGCATATTCGGAAATTTAAAAAAATAAGCAAATGGCTATCCATCAGGATAGCCATTCTTAATTTGTCTCCATAAATTCGTCGAATTTTTTTGAAAATGCTTGAGGATTCAAGCTGACGAATTGTCCATGATCCATACCTTCAAATTCTTCGAATTCTATCTGCGGGAAATAAATCCTGCAATTTTTTATATCTTTTTGCCTCGCCTTTCTTTCCCTATCTCCATACCAATAGACAATTTTGCCGTCAAATTTTATCGGTAGATCGATAGAATAATTATTACAGCTGTAAAATACATTGTACATGCTCTTATTTGTCATACTGCTGAAAGCTCGGTAAAATTTTTCAGCGCTCTCCATCGGATAATCGTAATGAGAAAGCATCTTCATCATCAATTTTTTATTAGCTGTAAATAATTTACCCTTTAGAAAATCCCTGAATGATATCAGCCTCGTCAATACTTTCGGGATATCATAAGGGGTTATTCCACCGTCGAGTAAAACTCTTTTAAATCTCAAATTTCCATAATCCATGATCTTTATCAATAAAGATCCGCCCATCGAAAAACCATATGCAGCTTCGAAACTATCATATCCCAAATTCAAGAGATCTCTCTCCAATCTCTTCGAGATATCCTCGCAATCCGTAAATTCTTCTGAGGATTCGTAATCATGACCGGGAATGACGGGAAGTATAATATGGTATTTCTCCTTCAAGATATCCAAGGTCTTATCCCATAGGTCGATATTCATACAGGATCCTTGAACCATGAGTATTCTATTTTTATTTTCCTTGCCGTATTCTAAAATTCTCATAATTACAACTCTTCCTATCCCTAATTTCCATAAAGGAAGTCTGCAGTATCATTTAGCTTAAATCTTATCAATTTATCTTCCTCCAGATTTTCTTTTTTCATCGATATTGCATTTATCCTATAATTATCATATGTCTTATAATAATAGATTCCCTTATCTGCATTTATACAGCAAGAATATGTCGTAATATCATATTTTCCCTCATCTGTTATAGTCGATCCCCTCACCATGGAAACATTCTCGAGAATATGGAAGAATTGAGTGACATTTGACTCCTCGCCCTCTCCCGATACAGAATTCTCCTTTAAAAAAGCAGCCTTGATAAATCTCGAAGCCGGCGATGTATCTCCCGGAATTCCAATCATACCAAAGCCCTGTCCATAAGGCTTTATCGAGAGATTGTCCGAAAATTCATTTTTGGGATTATGCGGATTCACCTTCATAAAATGCTTGATATATTCCTCGTAAAAGTGAAAGGGCGGATTATTAGTGAGAACTCCGATCGGATTGTCGTATACTTTAAGTCCATCTTCAACCGATTCGATTACCAAACTCCCCTCCCTATCGGAAACTATCCAATGCAGAGGCGCAGTCCCTATCTCTTTTTTAAATGGCTCATCGATGATATTAAATCCCTCTATATCCTCTTTCAGATCTTTTACATTCTCGTATTTTGTTAGAATATATGGAATCAATTCAAATGACCCGATATTCAATTTACCTTCTTTTTTATCATGATAAAAAGCATTTTGAGGAAAATTCAAACTCGAAATGCAAAGACCGGATTCATTGCAGCCCTCCGCATATAGTGGATAATCGTCGATTACAGTCGCCATTCCAATTATCGCCTCATGCTCTTCCAATACCTCTCCCGTCTTAAAGCTGAATCTGTAATTCCTCGGCGTGATGACAATATTCTCGCCAAAGCTACATTCCAAGTCCAAATTTCTCCCGAAGTAGAAATCACCATTAGTCAATCCTATCGCTGTACACATAAATCCTCCTATTAATCGATTATTTATTTCATAAAAGAGGGCTACTCTAACTAGAATAGCCCTAAAAATTATTTCTCTATCTTCCAGCCAATCGTCTTTTCTCTCATATTTACAAAATCTCTGTAAAGACCCTCGCGATTCATAAGCTCCTCATGCGTTCCGATAGCCTGTATCGCACCTTCGTCCAAGACGATTATCTGATCCGCATTTTTTACCGTCTTTAATCTGTGAGCAATCATGATAACAGTTTTGCTCTTCGTCAATTTCTCAATCGCATCCTGCATCAGATTTTCGTTTTCAGGGTCGATATTCGCAGTCGCCTCATCGAGAATTATTATCGGAGCATCTTTCATAATCGCCCTCGCAAATGATATTCTCTGAGCCTCGCCACCTGACAGAGCAGAACCTCCCTCTCCGATAATCGTGTCGAATCCATTTTCCATATTCATAACGAATTCATAGCAATGCGCTTTTTTAGCAGCCTCGACGACTTCTTCCATCGATTTTTCAGGAGAGCCGAATTTGATATTATTTGCTACAGTATCATTGAAAAGATAGACATCCTGGAATACAACCGAGATATTATCCCATAGAGAATCGAGTTTATAATCCTTTATATCCTTTCCTCCGAGGCTTATCTTGCCAGAATCGACATCCCAGAATCTAGCCAATAATGTCGTGATCGTCGTCTTTCCACTTCCCGAAGGCCCAACTATCGCAGTAGTAGTATTCTCCTTGATCTTAAAGCTGATATCATTGATTACCCTCTCATCCTGATATGAGAAATTTACATGATCGAATTCGATATCGTAATTTTGAGGCTTGATATTTTGTCCGTCGATATCCATTACCGGTATCTCTTCTATTTCCATGATTTGGTTCATGCTGAATTTAAGCATTTTAAATAGGGCGACAAATGCACCGGCAGTTTCAAGGTGGATAAATAATAGGAAAGAAGCTATTATCATGACTATCGACTCATATGCCGGCATCGCTCCCTCGATATAAAAACTAATCGAAAGATATATTATGAAAACCGATAATAATCTAATTCCAAAAGACAATAAAAACATATATGGAATAAAAGTCTTTTCAAGGCTCGTATTGATCTTTCTATTTTTATCTATTTCTCTAATATATTCAGAACCCGAATCGTTTTTCAGATTAAAAGATTTGACGATTTGCATCCCCTGGACATATTCCAAAGTCTTTTCGACAAGTCTCGCATCCGATTTTATTTTCTTTGAAGATAATTTCTCTCCCTTTTTATTGATTACGGATATGATTATAAAGAAATATATCATCGCAACAATCGAAACCGCCCCTATTTTCAAATTGAAATTCAATAAGAATATAGTCATTATGAGTCCCAATCCAAGTCCCGATGTAAACTGGATTAAAACTAAAGTTGCAACTTCCTGTAAATTATTACATGTATTCGTCGCTATACTCGTGATTTGTCCCAATGATTTCTTGCTGAAATAACCCATGGGGACATATTTTAAATGCTCCCCTATATCCATTCTCTTTTTGGCAGCTAAATCATATCCTATTTCCGTTTGCAACATGACGGATTTAGCTTTGCTCATAATTATAAAAACAATGGCTACAGCCGTCAAAAGAAAAGCTTTAATTATCAAAGAAGTGCTTAATTCATTTTCGAGAATTCCCTTTAAAATCATATATATGGCGATAATTTTTGTTATTCCGAGTAAACTTTCAAGCATAGATAATAATATACTTTTCCTCAGTTTCGACTTATCTTTTCCTATAAATTTCTCAAATTCTTTGTATATTGAAAACATCATATCACCTTCTTATCTTTCGTCTGCATATGCGCTTCGTACATATTTTTGTATAATTCAGATTTTTCAAGAAGTTCTTCATGAGTACCTGTAGCTTCAATCTTTTTATCATTTACCAAAAGAATCTGATCTGAATTTGTTATCGTCGAAAGCCTATGTGCAACAACGATCAGAGTCTTAGACTTAATGAGCTCAGAAATCGCCTTTTGAATCACATATTCATTTTCAGGATCTGTATATGCTGTCGCCTCGTCAAAAATTATAATTGGAGCATCCTTGATCATCGCTCTCGCAATACATATCCTCTGCCTTTCTCCGCCTGACAAACTGCTTCCCTTCGTTCCGACAATGGTGTCATATCCATCTGCAAGATTTTCTATAAAATCATGTAATCCGCATTTCTTGCAAACTTCAACTATTTCAGAATCTTTAATTCCCGGCTTACCCATGCGTAGATTTTCTTTTATTGAAATATTAAATAGATAATCTTTTTGTGATACATAAGCTATCATATCATTTAATTTTTCAAGCGGAATATCCTTGATATTGACCCCGCCGATTATTATCTCGCCGCTATTTACCTCATAAAAAGATGCGATGAGTTTTGTAATCGTACTTTTACCTCCACCCGAAGGTCCGACGAGAGCATTTACAGTTTTTTCCTTTATCTTTAAATTTACATCATCGAGAACTATTTCTTCATGATAACCGAAGCTAACATTCTTCATCTCGATATCGTAATTCTCGATCTGCTTTGTCATTTCCAAAGGTCTTTCCAAGTCCTTCTCGTCGAGAATTCTCGCAACAGTTTCCAGTATCGGTTTAGAAGTCGCTATATTATCCATATGAGCAGATGCATTTAAAATCGGAGTGATCAGTCCAAAATTAAGCAATAATATAATTATAAAAGAATTTAAATCTAAATTGCCATTCATATACATATATGCTCCGACAGGTAAAATCACGATAATAGTAGATGGGAGCATGCTGAACGCAACCGCCATTCCAACTATATTTTCCCTCATCCAATCTATAGCCGAATGTGCAGCTTCATAAACGGCAACAGAAAGCCTCTCGTATTGCTTACCAGATTGATTAAATGCTTTAATTACCTCGATTCCATTGATATATTCTACAATCGTATTATTCAGTATTGCATTTTTTTCGAGATAATTATTAAATCTTTCCTGATAGCCCTTCATCTTCAAAATATATGGTATTATGGATATCGGAATCAGTACAATCGCCAAAAGCGCCAATTTCCAATCGAGATAAAATAAATAAATCAAAGTAAATATCGAAATTAAAACATTCCCCGTAACCTCGGGCACGACATGAGAAAAAGTTATTTCCATCTTGTCGATCTTCTCGACCATGATATCCTTTAAAGCCCCCGAAGAATAATCATCGATAACTCCAAGCGGAATTCTCGATAATTTATCAGCTAAATTTTTCCTAATCGTCGCAAGCAAATTAAAAGTAGCCACATGTGAAGTCGTCGTCGATATCTTGTGGAAAAGATTGCTGAGAGTCATAAAAACCGCTAAATAAATCAAGTACTTTCCATAATCTCCCATATTTTTATTTCCGTCTAAAATCAATTCTACGATTTTAGCAGCAAATATATACGGAATTATGGCGCATAAAGCAGAAAGAGCAGAAAAAATTATAGAGACAATATATTCCACCTTATGCATTGATAAAAACTGCTTTAAGTATTTTTGCATATTTCCCCTCCTATTTTAATAATTGAATATAGCTCGTGATATAAATTCTTATATAAATCTCCAAATAAGGTCTGGCCTCCTCAAAATCCTCTATATGACTGATTAGCTCGAGCATGGCTCCAATCGTATGCTTGATAAAAGATTTTAAGACCACCTTCGTATACTTGTCGGCGCTCACTCCTTTTTTAATTTCTATAATTTTTAAGCTTTCCTGATAATCCAATTCGATAAATTCATCTAAATACTTTTTATTTCTCTCATTTCCGCTTTTAAGAAATAAAAATATAAATAAATCACGATTCTCGTACATCAATTTATAATTATAAAGACTTTGCTCAATTAAAAATTTTTGTACCTTCTCATCAGAAGAAAACTTGTCCAGAATCTTTATCATCTCTTTCATATCGCCAATATAATCATTCAGATTATTATATAATGTCAATAAATGATTAAGCTCTTTTCTGGCAATAGTCTCGTAAAGCTCATCCTTATCCTTAAAATAACCGTATATCGCCCCAGTCGTAACCCCTGACATCTTGGCGATATTTCTTAGAGATGAATCCTCATATCCCTTTTCGATAAATTCATTTTCTGCAGCTTTTAAAATATTATCTTTAGTGCTCAAAGCTTACCCCCTAAGTTTTATAACACCGTTATACTGAGTATTATAACGCCGTTATATACCATATGTCAATTATTTTGAGACTATTTATCATTAATTTTAATTTTTTGTAATATTTAGAATCATTATCAATATCTCGCCTTGAAATTCGCATAAAAAAAGAGCGTCGCCGCTCTTTATCTAAGTCCCAATAAAATTGTAGAAAATTTAAAATAAATCATAAGAGATCCCGCATCGACCAATGTCGTGATCAGAGGCCCCGCCATAATTGCAGGGTCAAGCTTCAATTTCTTAGCGAAAATCGGCAACATCCCTCCGACCAACTTCGCCATCAATACAGTAAATACCAAAGTGATAGAAACCACGAGGGCGATCTTCGAATCAATCCTCTCGATTAAAATCAGCCTTAGGAAATTTACAAAAGAAAGCGCAATTCCGACCAAAATAGCTATCATCGTCTCTTTTCTAAGTACCTTGAAAATATCCTTCATCTGAATATCTCCGACAGCAAGACCACGGATGATAAGAGTCGAGCTCTGACTGCCGGCATTACCGCCTGTATCCATCAGCATCGGGATAAACATCGAAAGCACAGTCATCTTTGAGAGTACATCCTCATATCCCCTTATAATCGCACCTGTAAATGTACCGGATATCATCAGTATCAAAAGCCATGTAATCCTATGCTTGGCGAGTTTCAGAACAGGCGTGTCGAGGTAGTCGTCATCTGTCGGCTCCATTGCCGCCATCTTCTGGAAGTCCTCCGTCGCCTCTTCTTCGATAACATCCATTATATCGTCGACCGTTATAATACCAGTAAGCCTATACTCCTTGTCCACGACCGGAATAGCGAGGAAGTCGTATTTCTTAAAGACCTCCGCAACCTCTTCCTGGTCGTCATGAGTATTTACAGTAATGATATCCGTCTGCATTATATCGCCTATCCTCTTAGAAGTATCCTCGGTAACCAGCTTTCTAAGAGATACAATACCGACGAGTTTTGCCGACGCATTAGTCACATAACAAGTGTAGACCGTCTCCTTCGTCATACCTATATCCCTGATATGATCAATTGCATCTTCGACAGTCATCTCCTCTTTGAGGTCGACATATTCTATAGTCATTATCGATCCGGCAGAATCTTCCGGATACTTTAAGAATTCATTGATCAATTTCCTCTGCGAATAAGGAGCATTTTTTAATATATCGGCGACCAATTCAGCCGGCATCTCTTCCAAGAGGTCGATCATATCGTCAAAATACAATTGGTCGAGTATATACTTGAGCTCCGAATCGCTTATCATCGTCGCTATTTCCTTTTGCTTGTCGACATCGAAATAGCTAAATACCTCCACCCCAAGCTCCTTTGGCAAGAGCCTGATCACGATAAGCGAATTCTTATTATCTAAATCGTCGATGATATCGGCGAGATCTACCGGATTCATCTCGCTTAGATAACCCTTCAACTCCGCCAATTTCTTTTCATCAATCAGTCTAATTATATCCCTTTCTTGGATCTTCATTCTCTCGTTCATAATAAACTCCTGTTTTATCTATATTTATTAAATCACTAATCCTCTCAGCCTCATCTTCATCGCATGAACCGATAATTATATCGGCATATCCGATGACCTCCCTCGAAGTCGGCTTCATCAACTCATCATCTGTATTCTTTATCATTATAAAAACAGCCGGCTCCACTATATGCCTTAGCGAATTCGATTCACATATTATGATATCATAGCCCTTTGAAATCTCCATAAATTCCTCATAAGCTTTTGAAAGCGAATCCCTATGTGCCCTTATCCAGTAAACTTCCTCGCATCCTGAATTCAGCAGTCTGACTGTGTCCTTATCAGAATTTCTCTTTTTCTCAAATTTTATATCATAATCTCCGGTTATACTCGTGCAAACTCCGCAGCCCTCTCCACCCCTCGGGCATTTTGCCGATCTGCTCGAAATAGTCGTAACCTTCAGACCTATAATATTATACTTCATTTTATATTTCTCAATCAAGCTGCAGGCAAGAGTAGTTTTCCCGCTATTTCTGCCGGTTGACCCTATTAAAATCATCTTATTTTCTTTTATCATAAAATCAACTCCCGAGAATACGAAATCATTTACTCTAAATTATCAAATATGATAGAATAATTTATGAAGGCTTAATTTAAACAATAATAAGCAATTCAAAAATTACGATAACAAGAAATAGTATATCATACTTTGGCTTAACGACAAGTCTTAAAGGCTGATTTATTAAAGATCTACTAGGGGGATAATATGTTTGTAGAATTAGAAAGAGCAATAGAGATAATAGATGAAAATATAAAAAGCGGAATAAAAACTGAAAAATTAGATATATTAGATGCATTGGGCAGGATATCTTCGACCGATATCATAGCCCCCGTCGACGTTCCACTATTCGACAGATCGCCACTCGACGGATTTGCGATAAGAGCTGAAGATACAGAGGGAGAAGGCCCTTTTGAATTTAAAGTGATCGACAAGATATACGCCGGCCATATAACAGAAAAAGTCATCCACAAAAACGAAGCCATAAGGATAATGACGGGAGCCAAAATGCCCGAGGGCAGCAATACAGTCGTAAAATTAGAAGATACGATTCAGAGCGAAAACTCATTTACAACAGAAATCAAGCTCAAAGCATATCAAAACTATGTATACAAAGGCGAAGATATAAAAAAGGGCGACGCCATCATAAAAAAAGGCGACAAATTAAATGCGACAAGAATAGGGCTTCTAGCCGGAATGGGAATCAGGGAAATAGAAGTCTATGAAATCCCGAGCATAGCCATATTGAGTACGGGAGACGAAGTCGTCGACTACAAATCCGATATAAAAGAAGGCCAGATATACGATTCAAATCATATGACATTGCTCCAAAGAGTGCGAGAACTCGGCATGAAATATATTCCTCAAAGATCAAAAGACGACAAAAAAGATATATCCGGTCGCATCGAAGAGCTAATAGAAGACGCCGACCTAATCATAACCATAGGCGGAGTATCCGTAGGCGACAAGGATTTAGTTCCCAAAGTCCTAGAAGAAATAGGAGCCGATATATTTTATAGGAGAGTAAAATTAAAGCCCGGTTCACATCTCCTATTCTCAATCTACAAAGAAAAGCCAATACTCTCCATATCAGGAAACCCATTTGCCGCATATGTCGCATTTGAATTATTGGGTAGAGAAATAATCTCAAAAATTTCAAATGACAAAAGCGTAAAGCTCATAAAAGCCGAAGCAAAAGCTAGAAATGAATTTAAAAAATCCTCGAAGATCAGGAGATTTGTGAGGGCATCGCTTTCAGGCGACGAGATATCATTTCCCGAAAAACACCAATCGGGAGTCTTATCCAGCATGGCCGATTGCAATTGCCTGGTCGATATAAAAGAAGGCTCCGGCCCAATAAGAGCCGGAGACAAAGTGAATATATTTATATTATGATAAGGAGGGGGAGCCGAAAGGCTCCCATATTCAATTAGTTTAAGCTTCCATTAAATTTTACATCAATTTCCTGCGAGAGATTATCTCTCAAAATCGTCAACTTCGCAGCATCTCCCAAATTATATGCGAGGAGAGCCGTCTTGAGCTGACCTCTAGAATTTATCTTGCTGTCGCCGATATTCGTTATGATATCATTCGGCTTTATGCCAGCCTCATCTGCCGGAGAACCCGGCACGACTTCCATTACTATCACACCGTCATTTGTAGCTAAGTCGATTCCCGTCATATTCTTATAATAATCGACTTTTACGACCTTAACTCCCAATAAGACCGGTTCAAAATTCTTAGTAGTCTCTATCTTCTTGACAATAGTCGCCGCAGTCTTGATCGGAATCGCAAATCCGATTCCCTCTCCGGCCTGTGCCTTGGCTGTATTAATTCCGATTAGCTGGCCTTTAGAATTTAAAAGACCGCCACCGCTATTTCCCCTGTTTATAGCTGCATCAGTTTGAATCAAACCGTCCATTGTAACTCCATTCGGCATAGTTATACTCCTGTCGAGACCAGAAATATATCCGGAAGTCAATGTCGACTGAAGATCAAGACCCAATGGATTTCCGATCGCAATCGCCTTGTCGCCGACCTTAATATCGTCGCTGTCGCCTATCTCAATCGGAATCAGCCCCGTCTTATCGACCTTGATTACAGCGAGATCCAAATCCGGCTCCATCCATAGAAGCTCAGCCGGCACACTGCTCTTGTCGTCAAATACAACCTTTATTTCGCTCGCCCTACCGTCATTTACGACATGGGAATTAGTAATGATATATCCGTCCTCGCTGACGACCACACCTGAACCGACATATTCGCCCATGCCCTGTGAAAAGAAATCATTAGTCTTTTGAACGAGGGCGGTAACCCCGACTATCGACTTAGACGACTTTTCATTTACCGCACTCTCGATATTTTGTTCTGCAGCAGTATTTATGCTTATCGTCTGACTTTGAGCCGGCTTTTCACTTAAATCCTCCTTGCTCATCATCGGAAAGACTTGAGTATATATCAAAAGCCCGATAACGGAGCCGAGAGCTGTGTAGAGCAGAGCGGACAGCCAACCCCTGCCCTTCTTATGATTCTTTTCAAATTCCTCTCTGACAATCCTCCTGACATCATTTGAATTCAAATTATCAGTATAAAATCTCTTCTCACCCTGATCTTGAAAATCATCTTCATAATTTTCTTCATCAAATTTATTCGCCTCAGAATCTTGATTTCCGTAATCAGAATAATGCGAATAAGAATTTATCTTATCCTTCACATATTGCTCATCGGTAAGAATTTTTTCAGTATCATATCTCTCCGGCCTTTCATGCGACCTTTCATCATGAAAGCCGTCAGATTCATTTTTAAAATCTTCATTTTCGAATCTTTCATCATCTTTCATCATCATCACCTCTTTAATCATATAATAAACTTAAATTTTGTAGGAATTATGTCGACAGAAAAAAATATCGAATTTTTTTAAATTTAAATATGCTCCAATTAAATATCAAAAAAATCGGACAGCCAAGCCGTCCGATTCGCAATCGAAATTTATTTAATTTCAGAATATGCTTTCTTTATTAAAATAGATATTTAAAAATATAATGATTATATTATTTAAATCTAATACCAGTCCTGTATCTTTGGTACAGATAACAAATTAGTAATTTTATTGTATTTTTAAGATTTATTAAGTATAATAAATTCCGAGGTATAATTGTCCTCGATGATGGAGGTTTCTATGTATAATAACGAAGATCGATACCGAAGAAAGAGAAGGCCGAGGAGAAGGGTTAAGAGGAGAAGAATCAATAAAGCGAGATTCGCCGTATTCTCTTTTACCGTTATTTTATTTCTTTCGATTATATTTATAAAATTCTTTCTGCCATCTCTTAGCAAGAGTCCGGTAGCGGAGGCTGAAAATCAGAACGGAAGTCCGGAGTGGATTGAGAAAAAGGAAGATATGGAGAAGGAGATTCTCAGGAATAGGGAGAATAAAAATATCTTAACTGATAGCGATTCAAAAGAGACTGATGATAAATCGGCAGAAAATTCGGTATATGACGATAAAGAAGATAAAGAAGATAAAGATAAAGCAGATCAGAAAAAAGATAAATTTGATTTTAAAATGGATTCAGCGGCCGGCCCATTGATTTACTATAATCAGGAAGACCCAAAATGGAGCGACCAATTATATGGTCCTTCGGATCCGATAGGAACTCATGGCTGTGGTCCGACGGTCATGGCGAGCGTCGTCTCCAGCCTTACTGAATACGATATGGATCCGGTTCAGATGAGCAATTGGGCTTATGAGAATGGCTACTGTGCAGTCGGCAATGGATCTCTTCACTCGCTTATCCCCGATGCTGCAAGGGCTTTCGGATTAAATGTGGAACCACTATATCATGCGAATGAGGACAGTATAAAAAATGCCCTCTCGGAAGGAAAGATCATAGTGGAACTTTCAGGACATGGGATTTTTTCAGATGAGGACGGTCATTTCTTTATTATTAGGGAGCTAAAGCCTAATGGAAAGGTGACTGTATCTGATTCGGTAAATTTAAGTCATGTATTTGAGCAATGGAATATTCAAACTTTGATCAATGAGGCTTCCAATACTTCTTCGAGTGGTGGGCCTTTCTGGGCAATAGGTAAATAGACGACTTCGGTCGTCTTTTTGATTTTTGAATCGTTTAGCATCTTCTAATTGTGGTATAAAATATAATGACAAGGAGGTGCCATTTTGATTTATAGAATTGAAATTTACGATGTCGAATCTGAGGTTATCAATAGGATATTGGAACTTAGGGCCGAGGGAAAGGTGAGCGAGGACTTCTTTGTATTTGCAAAAAATCAGGAGCAGGTTTTCAGCTTATCTAAATTGAGATTAGTTCACACGCATACTGATGAGGACGATAATTTCTGGGAGAGGATTAAGTCTTTCTTTAAAGGAGAGGAATCAGCTCTCGATACTTGGAACAGAATGGGACTTACTAAAGAGGAAGCGAGTAGATTGGAGGAGTCGATAGAACAGGGTCATCTTCTATTGATTCTCGAAAAGCCCGACGATTTGATAGGTGACGAGTGGAAGGAATATATTCCGCAGGACGACCCGACATGGGTTGAAAGGGCGAAGGAAAACCCCAATTATAATGGCTTTGGCGAGGCGAATAATCTGAAAGATATCCCGAATGATTTAATTTCAGATATCTTTCCCACTGGTGTAAATCAACCTGTGGATGCAAAAATCAATAATCCAAAAGACGAGATGACGAATAGAGAACCTCTGTCTTAGTATTTAAAGAGCCGTTTCAGATTTTTCTGAAACGGCTTTTTTTATACTTTCCAAATATCTTCTGCGTACTGTCTTATTGTTCTGTCGGATGAGAATTTGCCTGAATTTACGAGATTCATAAAGCATTTTTTCGCCCAACCCATTCTATCTCTGTATTCTTTGTCTATTTCTTCCTGCGCCTTTTTATAGGCTTCAAAGTCTTTTAATATATAGTATTGATCCAGTCTTTCTGGGAAATCCCTCTGGACGAGTGAATTGTATATATTTAAAAACATATATGAGCCATTGTCGTTAAATTCTCCGCTTATCAGCGAGTCGACTGCTCTTTTTATATCATAGTCATTTGCATAGAATTCTATTGGATTGTAGGAATTTGCTATTTCCGCCAATTCTTCAACTCTCGCTCCGAATATGAAATTATTTTCAAATCCGGCTTCTTTGACTATCTCGACATTTGCCCCGTCATATGTTCCTAGAGTCGGGGTTGCATTCATCATAAATTTCATATTTCCGGTGCCTGAAGCTTCTTTTCCGGCTGTCGATATCTGCTCTGATACATCTGCTGCCGGGTATATTTTCTCTCCATATGATACTCTGAAATTCTGTACGAATACGACTTTTATCTTTTTATTTACCCTGTCGTCGAGATTTATGACTCTTCCGATTTCATTTATATATTTTATTATCGCCTTTGCTCTAAAATAGCCGGGCGCCGCTTTTGCTCCAAATATAAATGTCCTTGGCATTATGTCTAGGTCCGGATTTTCCTTTAATCTAAAGTATAGGTCGACTATATGAAGTGCATTTAAGAGTTGTCTCTTGTATTCATGAAGTCTCTTTACCTGTACGTCGAATATGGTATTCGGATCTATCGTTATTCCCTCGGCTTCTTTTATATATTTTGCTAATTCGACTTTATTTTCGTATTTTATATCATTTATCTTTTTTAATACTTCTTCATCGTCTTTATATTTTTCAAGATTTTTAAGCATGTCGAGATTCGTGATCCACTCATCTGTTCCTAGCAGTTCGCTTATCAATTCTGTGAGTTTGGGATTGCTATATGCCATCCATCTCCTCGGAGTAACTCCATTGGTCATATTGATAAATTTTTCAGGATATAGTTCATTCCACTGCTTTAAGGTATCTGTCTTGAGTATATTCGTATGGAGTTCTGCTACTCCATTGACTTTATTTGCTGCCGTCAATGCCAGCGATGCCATATGGATATTATTTCCCCTAATGATTCTCAAGCCGTCGATCTTGTCCTGCCAATAGTTTTTGTCTTTTAATGAGGCTATGAATTTTCTGTCAATCTCTCTTATTACTTCGACTATTCTCGGGCTTATCTCGTCCATTATGTCGATTGTCCAAACTTCCATGGCTTCCTGCAATATGGTGTGATTTGTGAATGAGAATACCTCATTTACGATCTTCCAGCTGTCTTCCCATTTCATATGTTCGTGGTCGAGCAATAATCTCATGAGTTCCGGGATTCCTATTACAGGATGTGTGTCATTTAACTGAATTGCATGGTATTTTGAGAAATTTTTAAATTCAATATCTTCCGGGAAATTATTTTTATATTTTTTGATTATATCTTTTAGCGATGCGCTCACAAAGAAGTACTGCTGTTTTAATCTCAATACTTTGCCGGCTCTCTGTATATCATTTGGATAGAGGACTCTAGTTATATCTTCGGCTCTCGACTGTTCTCTCACGCTTTCATCGTATTCAAAATTATTGAATTTTGCGAAATCGAATCCGCCTATCGCCTCTGATTGCCATAGTCTCAATGTGTTGATGACTCCGTTTTTGTATCCGATAACGGGCATATCGTATGGAACTGCAAGCACTGTCTGATTTTTAAAATGTATGACCTGTGCGTCGCTCTCCATTCTTATCGACCATGGATAGCCATGCTTTATCCAAGAATCTCCGTCTTCATGCTGGAATCCGTCGACGAATGACTGCTTGAAGAGCCCTTCTGAATATCTTACTCCATATCCGTCAAGAGGTATATTCATAGTCGCTGCTGATTCCATGAAGCAGGCGGCGAGTCTTCCAAGGCCTCCATTTCCAAGAGCAGCATCTTCTTCCAGCTCTTCGAGTTCATTCAGTTCTATATCCATATCTTCTAAAAGTTTTTTTACTTTTTCTTCTATGCCCAGATTCAGTATATTATTTCCTAGCGCTCTACCGACTAAGAATTCAGCAGAAAAATAATATGCCTTTCTCTTTTTTTCAAATTTTTCTGTCGTGCTATGCCATTTGTCTGATATCATTGCCATTATTGCTGTAGCCAATGCATTGTATCTCTCTTCTTTTCTCGAACTTTCGATCGTTTTTCCAAATTTGACTTTTAGTGTAAATTCAAAAAGAGATCGAAGTTCATTAATATCTATTAGGTCTTCCATTTGCCCTCCCATATAATTTAGTAATATATTTTATTCGCTCCATCAGTTTTTGATTAAAATCTGATTTGTCAGCTCTCCATCTCCAATTTTTCCCGAGTGTTCCGGGCTCGTTCATCCTCGCCTCGTCACCGAGATTTAAATAGTCCTGCATGGGTATGACTGCAAGCCTCGCATTTGTCATCATGGCGGCCCTTATCATGCCCCAATTATATCCTTCTTCTTCGCTTAAATTTAAATATTTTTTTACAAATTTAAATCCTTTTTCGTCAAGCTCTTCAAGCCATGCTCTCGTCGTCTGATTGTCGTGAGTTCCCGTATAGACTATGGTGTTTTCCTGTATATTATGAGGGATATAGTCGGAATTTGCAAATGGAGCAAATCCAAATTGCAAAACTGCCATTCCGGGATATCCGACTTTTTTCTTTAATTCAAATACTTCGTCGGACAAGACTCCTAAATCCTCGATTATTATCGGAAGTTCTCCGAGTTCTTCTTTTAGTTTTTTAAAGAGTTCATAGCCTGGGCCTTTTCTTCTCTTGCCGTATTTAGCGGTTTCATCTCCATAGGGAACAGACCAAAATGAGCTGAATCCTATAAAATGATCGAGTCTGAGGATATCGTAGAATCTAAGATTTATCTCTATCCTCTTTATCCACCACTCGTATTCTGTATTTTTTAAATATTCCCAATCGTATACTGGATTTCCCCATAATTGTCCATCTTCAGTAAATCCGTCAGGCGGACTTCCGCCGACTTCGATTGGATTTTTCGTCTTTTCGTCCAATAATAATATCTCTGAATTCGCCCATGCGTCGGCACTGTCCATAGCAATATAAATTGGAATATCTCCTATTATATCTATATGATGTTTTTTTGCAATATCTCGGAGCTTATCCCATTGCTTAAAAAATATATATTGCAAAAATACAAAAAAGTTGACTTCGTCTTTTAGCTCGGCGGAGTATCTTTCCAAGGCTTCTTTTTTACGCAGCTTTATATCTTCTGGCCATTCGGTCCAAGATATGTCGAGAAAATATTCTTTTAGCGCCATATAAAGAGCATAGTCTTCTATCCAATATGCATTTTTGTCCCTAAATTCTTCTATCTCTTTTAAATACCTGCTCCAAGCCCTATTATACGCCAATTTTAAGACTTTGAGTCTGTATAAATACAATAGGGAATAATTTACATATGACGGGTCGTCGCTGAAATGTACATTTTCAAATTCTTCTTTTTCGAGAAGCCCGTCCTCTTCTAGCAGTTCCAGATCGATGAGATAGGGATTGCCGGCAAATGATGAATATGACTGATATGGCGAGTCGCCATATGTCGTCGGGCCGATT
Source organism: Tissierellia bacterium (assembly GCA_030537815.1). Lineage (GTDB taxonomy): Bacteria > Bacillota > Clostridia > Tissierellales > Peptoniphilaceae > Microaceticoccus. The sequence goes on from JAUNVF010000001.1 coordinate 96,842, forward strand.
GGAAGGATCTGCCAATATCTCTGTTCGCTTTCCGCAAGAAATTCTATGAATTTATAGGCTTCTTTCCCAACTGTTCCGATGCCGTAATTGCTAGGCAAAGAAAAAATGGGTAGGATGATGCAGCTGCCCCTTCTCTGATATCTGTCGTCTATCTCTTCCCTCTCGTCATCTAATTTATCTGGGTCGACTTCGACTATTGAAAAATTTTCTAAATCATTTATTTTATCCATATATACTCCAAAATCATCTTCATTTAAATATGTCTTTAAATCGCTTAATCAATTTGTCATTTTAAATCGTATTACCATTATACACTATTTTTACTCCATATATATAATTTGTATACAATTATAT
>JAUNVF010000061.1 GCA_030537815.1 Tissierellia bacterium
ATAAATTCATAAGATTATCTATATCGCCCAATTTTGGGAATTCCTCCGGAATAAAAAGTCCACCTTCCTTGGAAATTCCGTTTATTATCGCTGATGCTGCATCAGTTACATTCTTCTTGTCCCTAGTACTGATATACTTCATTTAATAATCTCCATCTTCAATTCTTATTATCGCAGTATTTTCGTCATCTGAGACTATCTGCTTTATTTTCTTAAATTCTACTTCTTTAGTTATAATGACATAAGGACTTTCACTTAAAACCTCGTCTGCGTACGAAGCCAGCTCTTTATTATCGCCTTCATATCTTATATAGAATTTTCCACTTATCGTATCGGATTTAACTTCCAGATCACAGCCAACTCCGTGCGTTTCAGTTTTTTGATTTTCCAATATTATATCAAGGCAATCTGTTAAAACCGCATTTGCTGTCGGAAGCATTCCAGCTCCTGATCCATAAAACTTAAGTTCTCCAACCATATCTCCTTCAACAGTTATCGAATTAAAAGCACCGTTTACAGATGAAAAATAACTTCCCTTAAATACGGCGACAGGCTGAACAATTGATTTTATAGTCCCATCTTCATTCCATGTATCACCGATTAGTTTTATAACTCTTCCATTTTTTTCAAGTAATTTTATATCGGAAGCCTTTATCTTAGAAATTCCATCCATCAATATTTCATCTTCGATTATTGGCTGCTTGAAAGCAATAGTAGATAGAATCCTTAATTTTCTAAGAGTATCATCTCCATTGACATCACTCGACGGATCTGCCTCAGCATAACCGAGTTCCTGAGCTTCTTTGAGCACATCCAGATATCCGGATCCTTCCTCAGTCATCTTAGACAATATATAATTGCAAGTACCGTTCATTATACCTCTGACTCTCTTAACTCTATTCAATTTTACAATATCATATAGCGGCTTTATGATTGGAATTCCGCCTCCAACACTAGCTTCATAGAGGAAATTCAGATCTTTTTCTTTAGCGATACAGGTAAATTCTTCGAAATACTTACTGACGACCGCTTTATTGGCAGTTACGACATCCTTGCCATTATTTAAAGCCGATACGATCATATCATATGCCTTGTCGATTTCGCCTGTCAATTCTATCACTATATCTATTTCATCATTTTCTGTAATCTCTTTATAATCCAAGGTAAATACTTTTTCATCCAGTTTGATCTCTCTTTCTTTGGAGAGATCTCTTACCAATACTTTTTTTATCTCGATGTCGACATCTATCATTTCTTTAAACTGCTCATATCTTTCCTGAATGATTTTAGCTACACCCTGTCCGACTGTACCGTAGCCAAGTACTCCCAGATGAACTTTCTTCATATCTTACTCCTCCTCTTTAATTAATTAAATGCCCTGTATATGGCCTTAACTGCTTTTTCAAAATCCCTATTTTCAATACCTACGATAATATTCAACTCACTTGAGCCCTGTGATATCATCCTAATATTTACTCCTGACTCATATAATGCGGTGAATATCTTGGCAGACATCCCCTTTGTTTTTATCATACCTCTTCCGACGACTGTTAAAAGAGCCATACCGGGATATATATTTACACTATCCGGCTTACAATATATTTTTATTTCTTCTTTTATTTTATTTTGTTTGTCCTGAAGCTGAGAATCTGAAACTATAACAGAAATCGAATCAATGCTCGACGGTATATGTTCAATCGATATATTATTTGATTCAAATATCGAGATCAGCTTTCTAATAAAACCTTTCTCTTCATTCATCAATGTCTTCTCTACCGAAATAACCGTAAAACCTTTTTTACCTGATATACCGGTTATAGTGCCGTGCTTGATTTTTTCCCAATCATCGTGAACTATAAAAGTACCTTCAGCCTCAGGGTCATTAGTATTTCTTATCTGAATTGAAATTCCCTTTTTCCTGACCGGGAATATTGCTTCTTCATGAAGTACCGGTGCTCCCATATAAGAAAGCTCTCTAAGCTCCTTATATGTAACCAGACCTATCGGCTTAGCTTCCGGCTCAATCTTGGGATCAGCTATTAGAAATCCCGACACATCTGTCCAATTCTCATACAAACTCGCATCTATACCATTTGCAATTATAGATCCCGTCACATCTGAACCGCCTCTTGAAAAGGTCACGATTTGTCCATGTTCATTAGAACCATAGAATCCGGGAATAACTGCCTTATCTACATCTTTCAACTTTTCCCCTACTAAATCCTCAGTAGTTTTGTAATCAAATTTCCCATTTTCGTCAAATTTTATTATCTCAGCTGCATCGATCATAGGCAATCCGAGATAATCAGACAATAATAATGCATTCATATATTCGCCTCTACTGGCAACATAATCTTTGGAAGCACCCTTTTGTATATTTTCTTTAACCTCATTTAATACTGATTCAATATCTACAGATAAATTCAAATCCTGCTTAATATCCTTATACCTGCTTTCAACCAAATTATAGACTTCGTCAAAACTAAGAGAATGAGATGACAGCTGATAACTCATCAAAAGCAAATCCGTAATCTTATGATCTTGCGAATTTCTCTTTCCCGGTGCAGAAACTACGATATATGCTCTTTTCTCGTCAGCTTCTATTATAGCTTTAACCTTCTTAAACTGCTCCGCATTTGCTAGAGAGCTCCCTCCAAATTTTACAACTTTTTTCATCATTTCCCTCCATATAATTGAAGGCACCCGTCCTAAAGGACGAGTGCCTAAGCATCGTTTCCACCTATTCTCACAGTAGTAGCTATAACGTAGCTAACGTGACTCCTTTTTAAATGGAGCAAACTCAGAGGTGGTTTTCAAAATTAAGTATCTCGGAGATCTTTCAGCCGATGAATCTCCTTCTCTGTTGACCTATTAATTTCTACTCTTCCTCATCTACGCTTTGCACCATTCTATTACTTTAAAACAATAATGTCAAGTACTTCTTTAAA
>JAUNVF010000037.1:0-20027 GCA_030537815.1 Tissierellia bacterium
TTCTAAATATTTTAGTTAATCCTTATTATGGTATATATCTTGAATAATGAATTACTGATATGATATTATTAATATAGATTTGAAAAAAATATGCGCTTTTTGAGAGGTGTTGAAATGGATAGAACAGAATATTTGATAATAGGATCCGGTATAGCCGGATATAGCGCTACAAAGATGATTAGACATGTTTTTAGGGATAGTATGATAACTGTAGTAACTAAGAACAAGAGCTTAGATAAATACGAAGGGAGACTATCGTCAAGAGCTTATGACGATTTTGAGGAAAAAGATAATTGGATGCTATCTACAGATTGGTATTATGACAATGATATCGAATTAATTACGGATGCAAATGCTGTAAAGCTTGATACTGATAAGAAAATCGTGTACCTCGACAATTCTAGGGAAATACAATACAGGAAACTTCTCATAGCTACGGGCAGTAGGGTGGTTCAACCTGTAGTTGAATACGGAGATAAGGAGAATGTAATTATAATTAAGACTCCACAGGATTTGATTTATGAGGAATTTGTAGAACCTAAAAATATAGTAATATTGGGTGCTAGCAATTCAGGGATAAGTGAGGCTTTATTATTGCATAAGATAGGGAAAAATATAACTATAATAGAGCATGGCGATACTATATTATATCCTGCACTAAATGTCGAGATCTCAGAGATAATCGCAAAAGATTTAGCTGAGATGGGTATTAAAATCTTAAAAGACGGGGAAATAAAAGAATTTGTATGCAGTGATAAAATTGAAAAAATCATAACATCAAAAGGCGATGAAATCGCGGTCGACTTAATGGTATTGAACAAGGGAATAAAATCCAATATAGAATTTATAGCCGGTTCGAAAGTAGATTATGATATAGGGATAAGAGTTGACGAAAGACTTCAGACTAATATCGAAGATGTTTATGCCGCAGGCGACTGCGTAGAATTTGATAATCAATTAGTTGGCCAATGGGATTCTTCATTGAAGCAGGGAAGAATAGCAGGTTATAATATGACAGGTGGCAATAGGACATATAGATATCCGGATGAAATTAAGATACTTGAAATAGATGACAAAACTCTTTTTTCATTTGGAAGGACTTCTTCTGATAAATGCTATAAATCAGAAGTAAAAGGAGATACGATATACCAATTATTTTATGATTCTGAGGATATGAAAAATTTAATAGGAATCGTGATTTATGGCGATATTTCTGACAAAGATAAATATGTCGAGAGGATATTAGTAAATAAACAGGAGAAAATATGAAGATTACATTTTTAGGCGCTGCTAAAGAAGTAACCGGTTCAAATTTTTTAATCGAAACTAAAAACGAAAAATTCATCGTTGACTGTGGCTTATTTCAAGGTGGAAAAGATTTGGAAAAACTTAATTATGAAAAATTTAAGTTTAAACCGTCAGAAATTGATTTTGCCATACTGACCCATGCTCATATTGATCATAGTGGAAGATTGCCTAAATTGGTGAAGGATGGTTTTAGGGGAAAGATATATGCAACTAAGCCGACAACAGATTTATGTGAGGTCATGCTGGCCGATAGTGCAAATATACAGCAGAATGATGTCGACTGGGAAAATAAAAAGAGGATGAGAGCGGGAAAAAATCTACTTGAACCTCTATACAATTTCAGAGATGTCGAAAATACCCTCAGGCTATTTGTATCGAATCATTATGATTATGATATAGAGATAACTGAAAATATAAGGATAAGATTTAAAGACGCCGGACATATACTTGGATCGGCTATTGTAGAAATTTGGATTAAAGAGGCGGGAAGTGAAACCAAGATAGTATTTAGCGGAGATCTTGGTATGCCAAATAGACCGATAATCAGGGACCCGGAATTTATCGATGGAGCAGATTATCTAATTGTCGAATCGACTTATGGAAATACTGTCCACGAAGAACTCGACACCAGCCTTAGTAAATTAATCGATATAATTGAGCATACGACACAAAGAGGAGGATCTGTTATCATACCTTCATTTGCTGTCGGTAGAGCGCAGGAACTGATCTATGAATTAAATAAATATTATGAAGATGGCAATAGCATGGAAGACTATAGGAAGATACCTGTCTATATAGATAGTCCGATGGCAGTTATGGCCACAGAAGTATTTATGAGAAATTCTTATGTTTTCGACGAACAGGCTAAGGAGAGAATATTAAGCGGCGATAATGTATTTGAATTTCCAAATCTAAAATACATTAAAGAAGTAGAGGAATCAAAGATGTTAAATAATGTCAGATTCCCGAGAATAATTATTTCTTCGAGCGGAATGGCAACTGCCGGTAGGGTAAGGCATCATTTAAAACATCATTTATGGGATCCAAAATCTTCAGTAGTATTCGTCGGCTATCAAGCTGTTGGTTCATTGGGTAGGATATTACAGGAAGGCGCAAAATCTGTAAAATTACTCGGAGAAACTGTTGCTGTAAACGCTGAAATCCATAGCTTAGAGGGTTTTTCAGGTCATGCGGATGAGCCAATGCTACTGGATTGGATCAATAGATTTAAACAAAAACCTAAAAAAGTTTTTCTTGTCCATGGTGAAGAAAAGCAAAGTCAGCCTTTGGCGAATACATTGAGAAAGAATTTAAATTTAAATGTAGAGGTCGCAGAGATGTGGAAGTCATATGATTTAGAGCCTTCAACATCACAGGAAAAGACAGAGTCAACTCAGCGAATAAAGATAGAATTAGATAAAGAACTTGTAGATCTTTTTGTAAATGTTAATTCATTGGAAGAGAATAGAAACCTCATTGAGCTAGATGAATTAGATCAAGAAAAACATGATTTAATTAAAAAAGCTTTGATGGATATTAATTCGAATTTAATGGATTTAAATATGCTATTAGGAAAATAATTTATTTAGAGGGGAATATATGAAATTTATTGCGATTATTATTGCAAAAATAGTATTGTTTTTTGGAAGATTATTGGGTAGAGGATCGAGCTTGCCGGGAATGATAGCGAGAAAGATATCTCCGGGAATCTTAAATGAGTTTAAGTATCCCGATGTAGTGATGGTAACTGGAACTAATGGCAAGACATCGACGACTCATTTTATTTCTTCAATCATGGAAAGGGCATCCATGAAGGTTGCACATAATAAAGAAGGGGCAAATATGCCTCAGGGGATTACGACTATATTGATAGAAAATTCAGATTTAAAGGGCAATATAGATGCGGATATATGTGTATTAGAAGTAGATGAAGGCTTTCTAAAAACTATGACAGATCAAATAATTCCGGAATATATAGTACTCACCAATCTTTTTGAAGACCAGATAGATAGATTTTCAAGCATAGAAGAATTGGCTGAAAAAATTAAGATGTCGATACCTAGAGAAACAAAATTAATCATCAATGCCAATGATCCGGTTTTAGTTCAATTGGGATATGATTTGATAGAGAATGAAAAAGTCTATTTTGGTGTAGAAGAAATAAAGGGAACAGGTGAGCAGAAATACCCATGTCAAAAATGTAGATGCGGACAAGAATTATTTTATACTAAAATCCTATACGATAAGCTAGGTTATTATAGTTGCGATTGTGGATTTAAAACGCCTAGAATAGATTATTTGGCGACAGATGTTGACCTTGAAAATAAGAGTTTTAAATTAAATGGTTTTGAGTTTAAATCAAAATACGGAACTGATTATTTTGTTTTTAATTTGATGGCTGCAATATCATATGCTAAAGAAATAGGAATAACAGATGCCGTGATTGAAAAAGGTATAAGCGAGTATGAGATAGGAAGTGGAAGATTGCAACCGGTTAAAATCGGTAAGCATGATACCATACTTAATTTGGTGAAAAATCCATCTGGACTGAATAGGTCTATTGAATACATAGATCGTAATTCTAAAGATGATTATCTGCTTTTCTTGGCTGTGAATAAAAGGCCTGCCGATGGAGAAGATGGAAGCTGGCTCAATTCTGTAAACTTCAATGCACTAAAGGACAATAAAGCAAAAGAAATAATATGTACTGGAGAAGCTGTTGATGAGATAGTAAATGCTTTAAAGAATAGCGGAATACCTGAAGAAAAAATCAAGATTACTGAAGATATACCAAAAACTGTAAGCGATTTGTGTAATTCCGATATAAAACCATATTTTTTAACTAATTACACAGCTATGGAATCTGTTTCAAAAGCGATAGAACAAAATAAAAGCGCTTAGTCAATCAAAGAGACTAAGCTGCTTAAATTTATTTTCGATTAAAGAGGAAGCTGTAAGACCCATGAGTCTATATTCTTTTTCCTCAAATAATTCATTTAAGAGGATTTTCGATCGAAAAATTATCGTATCATAATCGTCGGTGTACTCCGTCAATGTAATTGATTTGGATTTGGATTTAAAATTACTGTCCTTAAGCTTTACCGTCAATGTCTTTGCGATGAAATTCTTATCGACTAAAGAATCTGAGATTTCTCTTGCAAATAGATCGAGGATTTCCATGAGACTATCAAGATTTGATATGTCATTTTTAAAAGTTTTTTCGGTTCCTATGGATTTTCTTTCTCTATAGGGAGTGACTTCTCTTAAGTCAATTCCCCTTATTCGATTATAGATTTCTGAACCATGTGAACCGAGAAAGTCGATTAGAAATTCTTCGGACAAGGCATATAGATCCTCGACAGTGTAAATACCTATATTATTAAACCTAGATATAGAAACATTTCCTAAACCGTGAACTTTATTGAGTTCGAGGTCAAATAGGATTTCCGGCATCATAGAAGCGTCGATTATTTTTATTCCATTTGGTTTATTCCAATCAGATGCGATTTTAGCTAGGTATTTATTATAAGATATTCCGATAGAGAGGGTGAGATTGGTTTCATTTAGGACTTTAGCCTGAATATCCAATGCTGTCCTTTCTTTGTCTTGAGTTAAACCGGTTAAGTCCAGATATGCCTCGTCAAGAGAAACCATTTCGACAGAGTCAGTATATTTTTTTAAAATATTGAAAATCATCTGTGAAATTTCTTTATATCTATTCATCCTGACAGGAACTATGACGAGATTAGGACAGAGCTTTTTCGCCATAAACACAGGCATAGCTGAATGCAGTCCAAATTTACGGGCATTGTAATTAGCCGTAGTTACAACTCCGCGATTTGAACTGCCAGCAACTACTATAGGATATTTTTTTAAGAGAGGATTGTCATTCTCTTCAACAGAAGCATAGAATGCATCCATATCGACATGAAAAATAATACGGTCCATGATATCACCTTAATCAGTATATCAAAATATATATTTAAATCCAAGAGAGGTCAAAATTGAACAGAAAACGAGTATTAATAATAATATCTTTAATATGGACGATATTTCAATTCTATTTTAATACCATTGGCCATATCGATTCAGTCAGTTTGAGAGCTGTCCATGTTTACTTTTTAATGATTGTCGGGGCAGTTATATATTTTATCGGGGATAGCAAAGCTAGTAAAATAGCTAATTCTTTTTTTATTTTAGCTACTATTTTCGTGTATGGATATTTCGTAATTAGATATCCTCAAATATCCATGTCGGGGGGGCTTTTATTTAAAAGAGATTTAGCCATAGCATTTATTGCGATTTCTCTTATATTATTATTGGGATATAAGGTGAATAAGAAATTTACATATTTGGCAATTTTTTTTCTCGCATATAATTATTTTGGAAAATTTCTTCCTAAAAATATAGGGCATAATGGTTTAAGTCTTGAAAGAGTCTTATCTCATATGTTTTGGGGAACTCAAGGTATTTTTGGAATTGGAGCAGGAGTCAGTAGCACCTATATATTTGTATTCGTATTATTTGGAAGTTTTTTAAAATACAGCGGTTTTAGTTCCCTTATAAATGATATTTGCCTAAAATTTGTGGGAAATACTCCGGGCGGTGCTGCAAAAGTATCTGTTTTGGGAAGCGGACTTTTGGGAATGATAAATGGATCGGCTGTCGCTAATGTCGCCACGACCGGTTCGATCACCATACCCATGATGATTGAATCTGGCTATGAACCTGAATTTGCCGCTGCAGTTGAAGCGACATCGTCGACCGGAGGACAGTTTACACCGCCAATCATGGGAGCTGTTGGATTTGTAATGGCCGAATTGTTGAATATCTCCTATACTAATGTAATACTCGCCGCCGCATTGCCGGCTTTTTTGTATTATCTCGGGATATTTATGACTGTCCATCTCGAAGCTTTGAATATGGGATTGGAAGGAGTTACTGATTTTCAAAGGGAAAATTTTAAAATCAAGGATAGAATACATCTGCTTTTGCCTGTTCTTGTCTTATTTTTACTTTTGTTTTTAGGATATACTCCATTATACTCTGCTATTATATCTACTTTTACAGTTTTAGTATCTCCATATTTGAGAAGAGAAACATATAAAAAGCCGATATGGATTTTAAATGCATTGGAAGATGGAATTAAATCAGTAGTTACAGTCGGGATTGCTTGTATACTGATTGGTATATTAATAGGAACAGTATCATTGACCGGTTTAGGATTGAAGATGGGAAGTTTATTGATGAGTTTTGCATCAGAAAGTAAATTACTGACGGCGCTTCTGGTAATGATTCTCTCTATAATTCTTGGAATGGGAATTCCGGGAGTCGCAGCATATGTCATAATAGTATCTATAGCTGCTCCTGCACTAATCAAGACTGTTAACTATCCGATAGCGGCTCATATGTTTTGTTTGGTATATGCTTGCTTGTCGAATATCACACCTCCGGTCGCCATAAGTTCATTTGTAGCTTCGAGCATAGCCGGATCGGACCAAACAAAAACATCTTTGCTTGCAATAAAAATCGGATTGACAGGATTTATTATCCCATTCTTTTTCATAATGAATCCAAAATTATTATTGGGAGTTGTAGAATCGACTAAATTTATAGATACTCTATTTATATTAATTACTTCAGCTATAGGCGTTATATCCATATCTTCAGCACTTGAGAAGAGATTTCTTGGAGAGCTGAAGATATTTACGGCAATAATCGTATTTCTATCCGGATTGATGCTCATCTATCCTAATAGAATAAGCGATGCTTTGGGAATTATAATTTTATTATTTATATTATTAAAGAGAATATTTTTTAAAAATAAAGGGGAGACGTTTTGAAAAAATTAATTTTGATCGCGATTACTTGCACATTGCTAATATCTTGTAATCACTCGAAAGACAATGCGGAGATAAGGAAGATAAATATACCAACTGCAGCTACTACGGGAGCTTTGTATCCTTTGGGATCTTCTATGGCTGAATTGTGGAATAAAGAAATAGAAGATATCAGCGTAACTGCTCAGGCATCTAATGGAGGGATAGATAATTTAAATCTACTTCAAAAGGGAGAAGCTCAAATCACAATGGCAAATGCAAATATTGCATATGACTCATATCATGGCAAAGGACTCTTTGAAGGAAGAGAAAATAAGAATCTTAGAGTCTTAGCAGCTCTTTATTTAAATCCAAATCAAGTAGTCGTAAAAAAAGAAATCAGCGATTTAAAGGATTTAAAGGGTAAGAGCTTCGCATCGGGCGCTCCGGGAAGCACGACAGAATCTGAGACTGCAATTCATTTAAAGGCTGCCGGAATTGCTTATCCAGAAGATTTAAATATACAATTCGTCGGCTTTACTGAAGCCATAGATCTCATGAGAAATAAGCAGCTTGACGGAGCTTGGATAATGGCTGGAGTTCCAACTGCAGCTGTTACCGAGATAATAACGACTTCAGATGCAAAGATACTTCCCATAAGCGATGAAATTATCAGCGAATTAAAAGATAAATATCCATGGTATGCAGAGTATATAATCCCTGCAGGTACTTATAAAGATCAGGGAAAAGATATTAAAACGACAGCTGTAAAATTGCTTATGTTGACTGATGCAGAAATGTCTGATGAGCTGGTTTACTCATTGACAAAATCATTTTGGGAGAATATAGAAGATTTAAAATTATCGAATAAGGCATTAAAATATATAAAAGTAGAAGAAGCCATTGACGATATAGCCGGTTTACCTCTTCATTCTGGAGCCGAAAGGTATTATGATGAAATTATAAAATAGATTAAAGGAGGAAGAGATGATAATAGAAGATGATTATATATTTCTAATTCCTGAATACGAATTTGCTCCTGAGCATAAGCATTCTATGCTTCATATTTTTATATCTATAGAAAAAATATCTATTAAGACAGATAGAGCTGATTTTACTGGAAATTTTTGCGTTCTCAACTCAAATATATCTCATCAAGTGAACACAGAAAGATCCAAATCTTTTATCTTCCTAATCGATCCCGGTTCAGATATTGCTGATTTGACAAGAGATAGGTATTTAAAATCAGATGATATTTATATTGTCGATCTGGGAATCTCTTATTTAGATCATTTCAGGCAAATTTTAGAAGATTTTGGTGATTATAATAAGGGAGAAGAAATATTGAAGATTTTGGAATTATTAAATAGCGATAAAAAGCTTTTAAATAAAGATGACAGGATATATAAGGTAGTCGAAATGGTGAGAAGTGGAGAATACCTTCAGCTCGAAATCCCAGAGATAGCTGAAAAAGTATATCTTTCTGAAAGTAGATTATCCCATTTATTTAAAGAAGAAATGGGAATGAATTTAAAAAACTATATAATGATGAATAAAATGAAAAAGGCATTTATGTATTTAAAGCAGGGAAATAATGTAACCGAAGCTGCTCTTAAAGCGAATTTTTATGATTCTGCTCACCTTTGCAATCTGGTAAAAAAGACGACGGGATTAAATATCTCTGAAATTACGCGAAAAAGACCTCTAATTTGATTAGGGGTCTTTTTAAAAGGAGATTTTTACAAATATTAAAATCAATAATTTTATTAAGGATTTATATGGGTTTAATTATTTTTTGCAGATAGGTAAAATCTATCAGAATTTGTTGATAGATAATAGATTCAACTTAATTTATAGAAATGATGAAACGAGAACTATAAGCAAAGTCATATGAAATTATGATTTTATACAAAAATTATCGCTCTTTTATTTAAGGATGCTCATGACTAATTTTTTGACTTAGAGAAAAATTGAAGAAATAGGATTTCAATTTAATGATATAGATTCTATCTTTTTAAGCAATGAGATATTGCTCTGCAGTCATAAGCGATAAAATATTTATTTTAAAACTGAGAATCAATGATGAATATTAGAAGCCCATGTGATAGCAGAATTCAAGGAATAGATAGGTGGCTAAAAGATTTATATAAAGACATCATACAAAAGTAAAAGCGAAAAGAGAGGACTTCGGATATAAGCGAATTAATACAAGGGATCGAGTCTATAAGAGATTTGAAAGATATAAGAATTCTTAACCGAAAATTGAATTGCAGTTGATGACAAGGGAGTTTATTATTTTTGATTTCTTCAATAATGATACTGAGAAGAATATCAAATCAGGTGAGAAAAAGACAGTTAATAGGGAAGAAATTGACTATGATATGAGCATAGCTTTATTTCAAAATTATATCTTTTTGAATATGATTAGCAGAAAAAATCTCTTTAAATAGTTACTTATCATATTTCTAAGGCATCGACAGGATAAAATTGAGCGAAGACTTAGGGGAATATTTTTATAATAGCTGATATATTAAATAAATGAAATAGAATTAATTTTGTCAAGCTTAAAGGTATTTAATTTGACATGACTTTAGCAATTAGATATAATTATAGTTGTATTTTTATAATAATTTTTGTTTTTTACCTTTATATTCTATATTCTCAAGAGAATTTCTTTTTCAGACTTTGTCTAATTCTTTAAATCAGGTAAATCCAAAGATTTCAATCGCTAATGACAAATTGAAAGGAGTGGTTTTTTGATTGAATTTATAAATGTAAGCAAAATATATCCTGGCAATTTAGTGGCTATGGATAATGTAAATTTAAAATTTAATACAGGAGAATTTATTTGTTTGATAGGTACATCGGGAAGCGGAAAGACGACCTGTATGAGAATGATAAATAGAATGAATATACCTACATCAGGAGTTGTCAAGATAGATGGTAGAGATATTTCAAAAGTCAATGCCGTCGATTTGAGAAGGCAGATAGGATATGTTATCCAGCAAATAGGTCTGATGCCGCATATGACTATATATGAGAATATTGTAATGGTTCCTAAATTACTTAAATGGCCTAAAGACAAGATGGATAAAATTGCAGCGGATCTTTTAGACAAAGCCGATATGCCAAAATCATATTTAGACTATTATCCTCAGGAGTTATCAGGGGGACAGCAGCAGAGAATTGGAGTATTAAGAGCCCTAGCTGCGGACCAGGAAATTATTTTAATGGATGAACCCTTTGGAGCATTGGATCCAATCACCAGGGAGACACTTCAGCAATTGATAAAAAAATTGCAAAAGGAAATGGGAAAGACAATAGTATTTGTTACTCATGATATGGACGAGGCTTTACAATTATCCGATAGGACTGTTGTAATGGATAAGGGGAAGGTCATTCAATTCGATACTCCTGAAAATATCCTTACCAATCCTGTAAATGAATTTGTCAGGAATATGGTCGGTGAAGATAGAATAAATCAAGCCAAATTCGACTATGATCATGTCGAAAAGATAATGAATAAGAATCCGATAACTATTCAGGCCGATAAGCCTGCAACAGATGCGGTTAGATTAATGCATGACAAGAGAGTTGATACATTATTTGTAATAAATGAAGATGGCGTATTGCAAGGTCATGTCGATTTCTTCAGAATTGATAGAAAAGAAATCAAAACAAAAAAAGTAAGAGATTTCTTAAATGAAGCTACCTATGTATATTCAGATACTAAGATACGTGATGTAATATATTATATTAATGATCTCGGGTATAAGAATATGCCCGTAGTAGATAAGGAAAGCCATAAATTAGTTGGGCTTGCAACTAGAGCATCGGTGGTAGAGGCTTTATATGACGGCCTTTGGAGCGATTATCAACCCGAAGATGAAGATCAAATAGATATAACACCTCATGAGGAGGAGATCGTATGATAGCTTGGGTAATGGAGAATTGGGCGAGAATACTTGAAAAGATGGGACAGCATATATTTATTTCTCTTAGTGCATTGATAATTGGAACTTTAATAGCTGTTCCGATTGGTATAATGCTTACGAGATCTAAAAAGCTTTCTCAGGTCATCATTTCAGTTGCGTCTGTATTACAAACTCTACCTTCTCTTGCATTGCTCGCTATAATGGTACCAATAATTGGAGTTGGAAGGACTCCAGCCATAGTGGCATTAGTAATCTACTCATTATTGCCCATATTGAGAAATACTTATCTGGGAGTTACTTCAGTAGATGAGGATATCCTCGATGCTTGTAGAGGCATGGGATTGACAGAAATGCAGATAATAAAGCAGGTACAGGTTCCTTTGGCAATGCCGGTTATAATGTCGGGAATTCAGCTATCGGCAGTTTATTTAGTATCATGGGCTACAATCGCTTCATATATTGGAGCGGGAGGCTTAGGAGATTTAATATTTATGGGATTGAATAATTTTAATTTTTATGCTATTTTAAGTGGCACTATTCCAGTGACATTGATCGCTTTATTTATGGATCTTTCGATTGGCAAATTAAAAGAAAAAATCAGCCCGAGAATGGTAAGAAAAGAAGTGATTATCAATGAAAAATAAAAAAATAATCTTAATATTGTTGGCTCTTATTATGCTTACGAGCTGTTCTCTTCCGGGACTCGGAAAAGGTGTTCAAAGTGACGGGATAATCGTGGCAGGTGGAAGTACGAGCGAAAGGCAGATAATGTCTGAGATAGTAGCTCAAATGATAAATCATTATCTTTCAGAAGGTAAACCCCAACTCATCAATAATCTAGGTTCCAGTGTCTTGATACTCCAAGCGATAGAGAGAGATGATGCTAATATATCGGGTGCTATGTATACAGGTACATCATTGACTGGTGAACTCGGTCTGGAAGCGACGACTGATAGAGAACTTGCAATGACAAATGTCGTAAAAGGATATGATGATAAATTTGATATGGTATGGTTTCCTTCATATGGATTTGAAAATACATATGCATTTATGACTTCAAGAAAATTTGCAGAAGAAAATGGAATCACAAAGATCAGCGACTTAGAAAAAGTAAAAGACAGCGTAAGAGTCGGAATAGATACGGGATGGCTTGACAGACAAGGCGACGGATATGATGAATTCCAAAAACTTTATGGATTTTCATTTGATACTATAAGACCTATGGAGATAGGACTGGTATATGATGCGATAAATAATAAAAATATGGACCTAGCATTGGGTTACTCGACAGATGGCAGGATAAATGCATATGATTTAGTAACACTTGAAGACGATTTACATTTATTTCCGCCATATGATGTCAGTCCAGTCGTGACGAAGAAGATTCTTAGGAGATATCCCGAGATAGAAAAGATTCTATTAAAACTAGAAAATGAAATTTCATCTGAAATGATGCAGAAGCTCAATAGGACTGCAGATGAGGACAAGATAGAACCGACGATAGTAGCGAAGATGTTTCTTGAAGAAAATAATTATTTTGAAGACAAAGAAGTTGTACCATTAAAGGATAGAGAATTATATAAGGATATAATAAAAGACATATTACCGATTCAAGGAGGTAAGTAAATGGCAGAATTAATTAAATATTACCAAATTAATGGGGGATATGTACTGAATCAGTTCTTTAGGCATTTTCTCATATCCATTTACGGCGTCCTTTTTGCAGCCGTCATAGCTATTCCTCTGGGATTTTGGATAGCCAGGCATGGTAAATTAGCGCAGTGGATTTTATCACTTGCAAATATAATTCAGACTATTCCCACCCTTGCAATGCTTTCTATTTTGATGGTAGCTTTGGGATTGGGTCCTAATACAGTCGTTACTGCAGTTTTTCTTTACTCATTATTGCCAATTTTAAAAAATACCTATACAGCAGTTAGCAATGTCGATAAAAGCATTTTAGATATTGCAAAGGGAATGGGTATGACAAAAAAGCAGATTACACTTAAAGTGGAATTGCCACTTTCTGTTTCTCTCATAATGGGAGGGATTAGAAATGCATTAGTAATCGCAATAGGAGTAACTGCAATAGGAACATTTATCGGAGCCGGAGGGCTAGGAGATATAATTTCGAGAGGAATAAATGTAACTAATGGCGGGCCTATCATATGGGCCGGAGCGATTCCGACTGCATTAATGGCTATAATGGCAGACTGGTTATTGAATAAAGTAGAAGATAAATTTAAGATGAAGTCAAGTAGAGAATAATATAAAATCTCCCCATCGATTATTGTAATCTTTGGGGAGATTTTAATTATAATTTATAGTGTCATTTTTATTATTTTTTTAATAAAGAGATTCGAATACGCAAGGCAGATATTCAGAACGACAATTAAATATTTTAAATATTAATTCCTAAAAGCCATTGATTATATTCTAATTTTTTAGTAGTATAGTTAGAGGAGGCTAAGAATAGGATGAGTCTTAAAAAAATTTTATTGATGATTTCAGGATTGCTTTTTGTTGCATTGGCTGGACTGGGAGCGGTACTGCCGGTTCTACCGACCGTCCCTTTTTTGCTTCTTGCAGCGATATGTTTTGCAAAGAGTTCAGAAAGATTACATAATTGGTTAATATCTACTAATCTTTATAAGAAGAATTTGGAATCTTATTTTGAAAGAAAGGGTATGACTTTAAAAACTAAAATTAAAATCATGTCAATCGCTTCTTTGACTATGGGAATCAGCTTTTTTATGATGAAAGGAGTTCTCATAGGGAGAATCGTCTTATTTATTGTTTGGGTAATTCATATTTTTTATTTTGTATTTAAGATTAGAACACTTGACGAAGATGATGAGATTAGTAAAGAAGATATAATCGATAAACCCTAGAATATTTTATATAGGATTAAAGGATTCAAAAACCAAGCATTTCATTATGCTTGGTTTTTTGAATCTTTTTCATTTATCTCTTTTAGCAATTCCCTTATCGGTTTTTTTGATACGGGATGGATAAAATGAGGAGCGATTTCGGTGAGCGGTTCTAATACGAATGCCCTTTCCTGTATATATGGATGAGGGATTATTAAATCCTCATCGTATAATTGATAATCATTGAAAAATAATATATCGATATCAATTGTCCTCGGACCCCAGTGGATTTTTCTTTCTCTTCCCATTTTATTTTCGATTCCTTGTAAATCTTCGAGAAGAGCATGAGGTTCTAAAAAAGTTTCTATTTCTATTACTTGATTTAAAAAATCAGGCTGATTTTCATATCCCCATGCTTTAGTTTTATATAAATCCGAAAGATTGAGAATTCTTGTATATTCAGATTCGATGTATTCCCTGGCTTTTTCTAATTGTAATTTGGAATCGCCTAAATTAGAACCAAGTCCTAAAAAAGCTCGATTTCTCTTTCTATGAATTTTAACCGAAACTTCATCAAGAGGTAAGCCTATGGGCGCCCAAGGTTTTTTGACTTCGACTATTGTTTCAAGCACCATAGCGTAGGTTTTTAGGATAAATAAGGCGATTTCTTCAGCGCAAGTTTCGATTAAATCAAAGGACTCCATTTTGAAAAGCTTGTCTATTTCTTGAGATAAAATACCGTAGTTTACAGTTTTTTCTAAATTTTTGGATATTGCCGATTTTTGCGTATCTAATTTAATTTCTATATCTATAAGAAATTTCTGTCCTAATTTTTTCTCTTCTTGAAAAACTCCATGATTTGCAAAAGCGATTAAATTTTTAATTTTTATCGTATCCATTATCTTCCTTCCCTTAAAATGGCATCTGTCATCTTTAAAGCTTGGAGATTTTCTTTAATATCATGAACTCTAAATAAAGATGCTCCTTTTATTCGACCCAATACAGTTGTCGCACAAGTTCCGATTATTCTGTCGGATGCTATTTCTACATCGGTCGCTTTGCCGATAAATCTCTTACGTGAAGTTCCTAATAAAACAGGATAGCCAAGTTCTGTGAATCTCTCTAGATTATTTAGGACTATTAAATCTTTTTCATAACTCAAAGCAAAACCTATGCCGGGATCGATTATGATCTTATCATCGTGAATTCCCTTGCTTTTTGCTATTCTTATGCTATTTTTTATCTGATTTATCATATCTTCGATTAGATTGTCGTAAAGATTGTCTTCCTTATTGTGCATAATAATTACGGGAACTTCGTATTTCTTGATTATATCGGTCATTAGCGGATCTTTTACAAGTCCCCAAATATCATTAGCTATATCTGCACCGGATTGAAATGCCGCTTCCAATGTCTCTGATTTATAACTGTCTATTGAGATAACGCAGTCACTGAAATTCCTTATCGCTTTTATAACTGGGACAACTCTATTTATCTCTTCTTCTGCAGAAATCGGAGTATGTCCTGGTCTTGTTGATTCTCCTCCGATATCAATTATATCTGCACCTTCTGATATCATCTCTTTTGCTTTTTGAATTGCTTTGTCTATTTCGTCATATTTGCCTCCATCTGAAAATGAATCAGGAGTCACATTTAATATTCCCATGATATAGGCATTGTTTTTAAAATCAAATTCTCTTTTTCTGATAATCATATCTGCTCCTACTAGTATTTTATAATTAAGTTTTTCTTTTGATTGGGCCAATTACAGTCATTTTCGGCAAGGCAATTAAAACAGGTTCTTGATAATTTATCGGCCTTATAAAAAAGAGATTCAAAGCTTAGGCCTTCTTGCAATCTTCTGTGATTTTTAATTGCGGATATTATAAGCTTTTTATCTTCATCGCTGAAACTCGTATATGCTAATGCTCTTTCAGCAATCTCAACTGAGGCTAGATTATGTTCGGTTCCATCTAAAATCTCATTTACTCTACCTAAGTCATGTAGAAGTGCAGCAGAATAAATTAAGTCTTTATCAATATCTAATGAGTTTTCAAGGCATAAGATATAACATATCCTTGCAACTGACAAAAAATGTTCCATATGGTGCTTGCAAAAGTTTCTATCCTTCTCCAATCGCTCGAGGCTATAGATTAAATTTTGAACGAAATCTAATCTATAAATGATATTTGTATTGATCATCAGTATTTCATCAATCTATAAGCTTCATTTCTCTTATCGAGATCTTCTTTTAATTCTCCTAAAGCGACTGAGGTGACAGTGGTGGTGCCATAGCTTTTTGCGCCTCGCATGCTCATACACATATGTTCTGCTTCAATCACAACCAAAACTCCAATAGCATTTAAATATTTCATAATCGCATCTGCAATTTCTGAATTTAGCCTCTCCTGTAATTGAGGTTTTTTTGAATAAAGGTCTACTGTCCTAGCTAATTTTGAAAGGCCGGCAACTCTTTTATTAGGAATATATGCTATATGTGCCTTTCCCCAAAAAGGTAGTAGATGATGCTCGCACATAGAGTAAAAAGGTATATCTTTTTCGATTACCATATTTTCATCAATAAATTCAAATGTTTTAGATAAATGATCCTCAGCCGTCTTTCCCAATCCGCTGAAAATCTCCTCATACATTCTAGCGACTCTATCGGGAGTCTCAAGTAAGCCCTCCCTATTTATATCTTCGCCGACGGCTTCTAAAATCATCCTTACAGCTTCTTTAATTTTTTCAGTATTCATAATCAAATCCTTTCTAAGAAAATAAAAAAAGCATTGACAATCAATGCTTCCATGGCTAGAAAACAAAGCGGAAGCGATACACTATCGCAAATAAATTTTCGTTAGAAGACTACATCCCATTCTTCTACACTTAACGCAGCGTATCCACTCTTTGTCGGCTTCATTATATCATTAATATTAAATTATAACAAATAATGCTTTTTAACAATATAAAATCATAATATAATTTATTAATCCGGTGATTTGATTTAAAAAGAAATATAAGGGTAGTACTATAATATATTAAAATTAAGGAGAGATATTATGGAAGTCTTTGAAATCATAAAAAAGAGAAGAAGTATAAGAAAGTATAAAGACGAAAAGATTGATAAAAAGATTTTAGAAAAGATATTGGAAGCAGGACGTCTTGCACCTTCTACTAGGAATTCTCAAAATTGGAAATTCATTATGGTAACAGAAAAAGAATTGCTTCAAAAAGTTGCCTCTTCTATGACTCAGGACTTTGGTCGTGAAGCGCAAGCTATAATCGTAGCTTGCGGAATAAAAGACTCTGAGTATATGAAGTCAAATCAGCCAAAGACGGCAATAGATATATCCGTAGCTACTGCCTATATGCAGCTTGTTGCACTTGAGGAAAATATAGGATCATGTTGGATAGGAAGTTTTGATGCAGAAATTGTCAGAGAAGCAATCGGTATTCCTAGTAATATGTGCGCTGTAACTTTGACTACATTGGGTTATATGGATGAAAATCCTGATGCGAGACCGCGAAAAGAATTTGATGAGGTATGTAAATTTAATGAATACTAAAAAGAGTGGTATTTAGAGTGACCCCCCAAAGGTTGGCCAAGATCGAACCAACTGGAGGGGGTTTTTGTATCTCAAAAAGCAAAAATATACTAATATTTTTAAATTGATGGTTGTCAAAGAGTATTTGGATTGAAAGTGTGGTCATGACAGTATAACTAAGAAATACAATACTTCTACCAAAAGTCTAATTACAACTTAGGTGAACCAATATCTAAATATTGGAGAGATGAGTATAAATCTTGTAAATAACAAATAATTAATTTCTATTTTATTCTTGAATATCATCTAGCTTATTCTAAAATATTCAAATTATTATACAAAATAAAAATTCATAATAATCAAATTTTCAAATAAAGTGTATTTATCTATCTTTTGGGTAAAAAAGAATAGTATTGTGATTTTTTGCTTTATAAAATTATTATTTTATTGGTATAAATCTAATATTTTATTTAAAGGTGGGTGAATATCTTGAAGGGAATATCTTTTATTGCATTATTATTGTATTTTATAATTTTAATTATCGCTGTTTTATGGGAAAAGAAAAATCATTCGGTTGAAGACTTTTTCTTCGCAGGAAGATCGCTTCCATTTTGGGCATTATCTATCACTTTTATCGCTTCATGGTGGGGAGCAGGATCAGCATTATCTACTTCTGATTTAGCATATCAAGATGGTATGGGTGCTTTTTGGTATTATGGAATGCCTGTGCTTTTGGCGACATTTTTAATGTCTTTATTGGCCGGAGCTATAAGAAAACTTCCATTCCTAACGCAAGGTCAGATGATGGAAGCTAGATACTCAAAAGGGGTTTCAAAATTAGTCGCTTTTTTTATTTTCCTGTTTATGACTTTCTCAGCTGCATCTCAGATGGTTGGTGTAGGAAATTTCTTTGGTGAGTACTTGGGTTTGTCATATGAATTAGCAGTCATAATAGGAACATCCATAGTCATAATATATTCTATGTTCGGAGGATTTCGAGGAGTAGTGTTTACTGATATTATTCAGTTTATATTGCTATTATTTTCGGCAATTATAGTTTTTGCAGTTTCTTGGAAAAATTCGGGAGGCTGGGAGTCGATATCTGAGATTTCATATTCTTTGGGAAAAGAAAACTATATGAGCTTGGCGGGAGGTTGGAAAAAGTATTTATCTTATGTAATCACTTTTGCTTTAGCTTGGACAATTCAGGCAAATGTATGGCAAAGAATTTCGGCTGCCAGAAATGTAAAGGATGCTAGGAAGATGACGACATTAAGTTTTATAATGTATATACCCTTGTATTTGATAGTAGTTATGACTGGGATGGCATCGCTTAAAATATATCCAACAATGCCAAAAGGTGGAGTTATTTTGGCGATAGTCAAGGATTTATTACCTCCTATATCTGCAACCATTGTTTTTGTTGGAATTTCAGCTGCAATTATGTCGACCATGGATTCTTTAATCAATACCGGAGCCATGACATTGACTATGGATCTTTTTGGACAGACAGGAAGTGAAGCTCTTAGAATTTCTAGAATTTCAACGGGAATAGTAAGTATAATCGGATTAGTTGTATCGATGAAAATAAGATCTATATTAGAAGTTACTTGGATTGCATCAGATGTTATAACGACAGGGGTTTTCATTCCTCTGATACTTGGTTTTTTTTGGAGGAGGGGAAATAGCAAAGGAGCAATGAGTTCTATGTTGGCTGGACTTGCCTTTACACTTGTTCATCTGGCAATAAGCATGGGATTAAATATTCCGATTCCTTGGCAGCTTCATTCAACAGAACAGATATTGGCAGGAATGAGTTTATCTCTACTTGTCTATATAGTAGTGAGTTTGTTAACTCCGCCCGAATATGAGAAGGCTGACGAATTTATGAAATTGGCTAGGAAAGAAAATATTAAAAGATTATAAATAGAGAATTGCATAATAATTATATTGAATAAATTGTATTATAGATAGGATTAGAGATATTATAAAACTTCGCTGTAAATGGACTGATCTCAATATTTTGCCAAAAATTTTGAAGACTTCAGATCTAGGCAGTGGAGTTTTTATTTGAAAATAATATTTAAGCTTTAATTATTTCATATTATATTTTAAATCAATCGTATTAGACTAATTGCTTAGCTATATTAACACTAAATTTAATAGATTAAAAGAGAATTTTAAATAGAATGAAATAGATAAATCATAATGGGTATTCAGATTTCGGTAGATTTAATTTATAAAAGCTTGACTGTAATAATGATTATCGAGTATAGTTTTATTAAATAACAAGGTTATTGAATAAAACTTTTATGAGGTAAAAATGAGAGTTCAAGATGAAAGTTTAAATCCTAAAATACTTAAAGCAGCCGGAGAGGAATTTAATAAAAACGGTTTTAAAAAAGCAACTTTAAGGCATATTGCAAAAATGGCTGGAGTGACTACTGGAGCAATATATATTAGATATAAAAACAAAGATGAGTTATTTTACGCATTATGTAAAAGTTCAATCAATGCTATGGAAGAATACTATGATCTTACTGATAAACA
>JAUNVF010000037.1:20037-22850 GCA_030537815.1 Tissierellia bacterium
AAATGATGCCTAAAATTTTTACTGATTTATTCCTTCTCAAAGAGGTTTTTCACTACCATTCGAAGATTATTCTAGAAAATGCTGATGGGCTGATATTGCTTTTCACAAAATCAGATGGATCAAAATATCATGGATATAGAAAACAATTGCTCGATACTTATATATATAATCTTAAATTATGGTTTGATACTTTAGAAGATAAAAATAAATTTGAGAGAGATAAAGCTGATAACATGATATTCAGGACAATTGGTTCTATATATATCGCATATATTGAAGAGATTTTAAATAATAGAGATGATATAGAAATAATAAATCTTTATACAGATAAGATAGCAACAATAATATATGGGATTTTCCGAAATCTATTGATAGATTAGTAAGGAGGAGATTATGAGTATTATACCTAAAATCAAAATTGGACTATTTAACTCGTATTTAATTATTCTGTTTTATCTATTTTTGACGATGATAATATCTTATTTTTCAGATAAGGATGGATTTAAAAGAGGAGCTGATGAATCGTGGTTGGAAGATAAAGATAAATTCAAGATGCATCTATCAGGATATATTTTTTATGGTATATTATTAGTTTCAATTTTTATTCCGATAAAAACAGGAACAAATTTATTTAATGTAGGTATATTTATTTATATTATATCATTGATTTTATCTATATATACCGGAATAAGTTTTGTAACAGCTCCTAAAGACAGATTGATAACAAAGGGAATATACAAATATTCAAGGAATCCGGTTTATTTTTGCAATATCTTAGTTATTTTGTCTACAGCTTTTATATCAGGAACTGCCATATATCTTATTTTTTTAGCGATATATTTATTGACGAGTTATTTTACCATTAGAGTTGAAGAGAAATACCTCCTACAGAGATATTCATCAGAATATAGAGAATATTTAACCAAGACTCCGAGATATATTATTAAAACAATTATTAAATAATTGACCTTAATTAGAAATACTTTCTTGAGCATGACTATTATGACGGAAAAATTTTGTATTAATTCATAAATAGATTTTATGAATCAGAGATTTTACAAGGAAATCATTATGTATTTAGAATTAAAAGATGATTTTCAACTATACTCATAAAAATAAATTATGGAGGATTGTATTTTAAATAAAAAGATTTTTAGTGAAAACACAAGTAAAATTTAACAGATATAAATAAATTAGATTATTGACATTTGAGTACTTCGTGATCTAGATTAATTTATGAATCCTAATAAAAGATTTGGAAAAGATATAATTCGGTTTTGCCTTTGAACCAGTCTTATGTCAATTCAATAAAGAAATTGGTTGCTGATTTGAAATATATTTTAAAGAATAAAAGGGATTAATATGGATAAATATATTGAAAGTAAATTGATGAGATTGAGAGATGAGAGTTATAAGGAATTTAATAGCAAATTGATACCTAATATAAATCCAGATAAGATGATAGGTATAAGAATTCCCGTATTGAGAAAATTGGCTAAAGAGATATATAGAGAATATCCTGATTTATTTGAAAATTTTCTAAGAGATATCCCTCATTTTTACTTTGAAGAAGACAATCTTCATGCTCTGATGATTGATCAGATAAGAGATTTTAATATAGCTCTTGAAAAAACGGAGGCATTTTTGCCTTATATTGATAATTGGCAGACTTGCGATATTTTTTCTCCTAAAATTTTTAAAGAACATAAAAAGATAGTATTAGAAAAGATAGAAGAATGGCTAAAATCAGATCAAATATATACTGTAAGATTTGCTATAGGATTGCTATTATCTAATTATTTAAAGAATGGGTTTAAAGAAGAATATTTTGACATGATTTGCGATATTGATTCGGACGAATATTATATAAAAATGATGATAGCATGGTATTTTAGTATGGCTTTGGTATATCAATACGATGCTGCTTTGAAAATTATAAAAGAATATAAGCTTAAAAAGTGGATTCACAATAAAACTATTCAGAAGGCTATAGAAAGCCGAAGGATCTCTAAAGATAAAAAAGAGTTTTTAAAGACATTAAAGCTATGATTTCATCTAATTGAGGATTAGAATAATGATAGGATTCTAAATTTAGATTATTTGGATAATAGTAAATAATGAAAATAGCTACAGATATTGAAGTCAAGCGTCATTGTCGAGAAAGAGCTTACGAAAAAAATATGCCTAATATAGTGAAATATTGGAATGAATCCTCGATTAAAATCTCAATTATAACTTTACAGATTTAAATCGATGATGTATAATCTTATTAATTAAATAAATCATATTTTAATTATATAAGAGATAAGGAGGATTTAATTATGGAGTATACAAGTCTAGAATGGTTTAGTTCTGATAAGGGTTATGGATGTAAATCTATCAGACATAGAGTGGATAATCTAATTCATTTTACATCAATTAAAGAGGATTTAATTGAGGATAAGAAGGAAATAAAGACTGATTTATCAGATGAAAAAGTGATTGACAATTTAAATCAGGATTAAATTAATTAGTGGCAAAATTTTTTGTCGATTTAAGACCGTAATGGTCTTTTTTTATTGAATAAAATCGTCTATATTATGAAAACATTTTCATATATACTTAAATATATTAAAAATAAAAAGGAGATGATTTTATGTTAAGTAAAAGCAAAACTAAAAAGAGGATAATTAGTTTATTCTCAAAAGTCGAATCGAAAGATATGTTTACAGTGGAAGATTTATTTAAAGGATACACTGAATTAAAAGCGACTGTATCATCTATATCGATATCAGCACTGCCTTTAATATTGTCCTATGTAGACTATGCGGAGA
>JAUNVF010000062.1 GCA_030537815.1 Tissierellia bacterium
AGTAAAATCATAATCTGTCAATTTCCTTAAATTCAATTTTACAAAGCCCCATTTCATATTTATTTCCTTCAAATATCGTATTTTTTAATGTTCTAGGTGCAACTCCTAAATTTATATCATTTAAATGTCCCTTTCTCTGAAACTTATCATCTAGAATATTACTTACAACTTTTAAACCCATATCCTCATCAAGTAATTGATAAATATTAGTTTTAGAAGTAAATCCTGAACCTCCACCTATATAAATAAATTCTCCGTCCCTTTCTTCAACATCAAAATGTTTTAATAAATTATAATCTATTTCTTTATAAAAGTTATATATTCTGTTTTTTATGCTTTCTATATTGATACTAGCATCATCTTGTATTTTCATTGTGAATTTTACTTCAACTCCGGGCTTTATTGATTCCCTAAATATTGGTAATGGATTATCTTTATTATCAATAAAAGAATCTATTTTTTGTGCGAGTATTAGATCTTTATTCGATAAAGGCTCACTATCAGAAATTAGTATATTCTTCATTATTGAATTAGCTGCTCCACCATCTTTTCTGGATTCTCTAAAATAATTTTGTTCCAGTTTTTTTCTGAAATACTGATTTATTATTAAGATACTTTCTAATATCATTCAAATAGTCTTTTGTCTCAGACCTGCCTAAATCATATAAATATTCTCCAAAGATAGCAGTCCTTATAACCCCCTTTAAACTACTACCCGGAATATATGGTGATAAGTCTTTATCTTTTATAATTAGTTCGATATCATTTAACCTAATTTTACCACTAATTTTTAATGATTTCGTACTTAAAGAGTATTCCATATAATCTTTAAATTCGCCTAGCAATTTATTTGCTTTAAACCAGGAAAACAAGTCGGGATTTTTAGACATATAATATTTCTCAAAAGAATCGACTAAATCTTTTTTTATAATCCAAGACATCATTTTATTTTCATTCGGAATATAAATTCTACTATCGACTTTATCATAGACATATTGACCTTTATTTATTTTTCTACCGTATCCTATATGAACGGGTCCTATGGTCTTAAGTTTGACTTCATATATTTTATCCATTTAAGTCCACCTCCATCCAAATAGGTTTTGAATATCTATATACCGGATGATCAAATCCCGAATCTACTCTAAATAAATCCCCATAATATCTTTCGCTGAATATTGATCCCGATTTAAAGAAATGCATAGTCCTCTTTCTTTTAGAAATTGACTTTAAAGCATTGTCATCTTCAGTATATATAAATCCACCACGCCTTTTTAATGAATAATTTGATTTGCCCTTAAAGAGAGATTTTAATTCTTCTTCTTTTGCCATAGAAGTAGTTAAAATCATATTTGATTTTTCTTTATTTATTCTTTTTTCTAAAATATCGGGCATATCTTCTTCTATCATTTTAAATTTTCCTAGTGAAGTACTTTTCTTTCCTCCTATACCTGTAAAGCTTAAACTATATAAAAGTTCATCTATCATCTCTTGTAATTCATCTGATTTATATCCCAAAATAAAATAAAGTCCGCTATCTTTATAAAATCTATAGTATCCGATATTGTATATATCATGTTTTCCTGATTCATTATAGTTGATTCTCGTGTCTACTATTTTCTCACCATGATTTTGAAATATTTCATTCAACTCTCTCGGATCTGAATCACCTTTAATAAATATGTCCCATCTCGATAATGGTATATACTTGAGTTTTTTAAATTCTTTTTTTTCTGAAGAGTCTCCCGAATTATTGGCTATATTAATCAATGGTTTTGGAAGAAAAAATTCATCTTTTACATAGGGAAAAGCATCGCTTAATAGTATTTCATCAATTAAATCTTCACATAGATTGATATCTTGATTTCCCGCCTCATTTATTATAGATGAAAAAATAATATCTGCCGGGATTTCAATTTCAGCTAAATCAATCCTACCATTACCTATCCTTAAACCTTTTTGAAATTCAAGCTTATATATGATAAATTTCATAAAATCACCTTATAATTTCTATTAATTCTTTTATCAATTCATCATCCATCTCACCTACTAAAGGGTTAAGTTCTAAGTCAATAAAATCAATTCTACCATATCCTCTGCTACCATTGCCTCCAATATAATCGTATTTTAATAATTCTAGTCCTTCCTTTACCAATCCAATATCTTCTTTATTTATAATATTGTAGATAATACTAAAATCAAATTCTACTCCTCTAATTACCCTTTCAATTTGTCTAGGATTTGCTACTGCAGTAAATCTGTCTATCGTATTCTCAAATTTAACTTCTGTAATCGAATCTATACCTCTATCAAATAATTCATCTTTATTTGAAATAAATGAATCTGAAAAATAAAGCCTGCTCTTTATGGGACTCTTATTATCTTTTCCGTCATTTGAAGCGCCAAATAATCGCAATACTTTTGGGTCATCGTCATTATGTTTAGCATTGATTTTTATTTCTTGATCAGTATATTTGCTAGCGAGTAGATATCTCATCTTACCTTTAAAAGAACTCCCGGGAATAAATGGCAAATCGGTTAATTTATCTCTCATTACCGGTGCATCAATTCCTCCGATAGCTGAAAATTCAGATTCTCCTCCTATATGCATACCTGTATTTAATTTAATCTTTCCTCTTATTTCAATTTTACCAAACATTATTTCCCTCCCCAATATTTATGATATGCAACGAGTGCTTCCATATATCTGCAAAATACAATTAAATTATTTCTATCATTTCCAATTTCACTTACATATTCTAGAAGTTTTGTTTCATGGACGAACTCTTTAACAGCTTTCTCTCTTCCGGAATCATATATAAGTTTCATCCTTAATATTTGTATATCAGCTAATTCTTCCTCTCTTAAATTCCCCTTACCTCTTTTGGCA
>JAUNVF010000038.1 GCA_030537815.1 Tissierellia bacterium
TCAAATTAAAAATCAAATCATAAGCGGAGCACTCGCTCCAGGTGATAATTTACCGTCGATAAGATCTTTGGCAAAAGATCTGGAAGTCTCTGTTATAACGACAAAGAGAGCTTATGATGACCTATCAGCTGAAGGATTTATTAAAATCCTTGCAGGCAGAGGGAGTTTTGTATTGCCACAAAATTCTGATCTTATCAGGGATAATAAATTGAAATCTATTGAAAGCTTGCTTAGAGAAGCGGTAAATCTTTCTAAAATCTACGATATAGATAATCAAACGCTTAGAGAAATTTTAGAAATACTATTGGAGGAAGAAAATGCTTAAAGTAAAAAATCTAAATGCAAAATACTCTAAATTCAGGTTAAATGATATAAGCTTAGAACTGCCAAGGGGATATGTAATGGGTCTAATAGGAGAAAATGGAGCCGGAAAAACGACATTAATTAA
Organism: Tissierellia bacterium; assembly: GCA_030537815.1. Taxonomy (GTDB): domain Bacteria; phylum Bacillota; class Clostridia; order Tissierellales; family Peptoniphilaceae; genus Microaceticoccus. The sequence continues at coordinate 449 of JAUNVF010000038.1, forward strand.
ATTAATAATGGATTTGATTAGAAGAGAGAGCGGAGAAATTGAGATATTTGGATTAGATAATATAAAAAACGGACCTGAAATAAGAGAAAAAATAGGTTTTGTTTACGATGAAACTCCTTTTTATCTTAATCTTAAAGTAAAAGAAATGACCTCAATCATTAAAAGATTTTATCCTGATTGGAATGATGAAAAATATAATTATTTAATCGATTTATTTAATATAGATGAATCTAAGAAAATAAAGGAACTTTCTAGAGGAATGTCAAGTAAATACATGGTGGCAACTGCACTCTCACATAATCCTGATCTTATTATATTAGATGAACCCACATCGGGCATCGATCCCGGTTCTCGAACTGAGATACTCGATCTCCTAAGAGAAGAAATCGAAGACGGCAACAAATCAGTGCTATTTTCAACTCATATTACGACTGATTTGGAAAAAATAGCCGACTTCATAACTTATTTACAAAATGGAGAAATGATATACACAGGCATTAAAGATGATTTTATCGATAGATACAGGCTTATAAAATGTGAGCCAAATAAAATTGACGATAAAAAATTAAAAGATTTTATAGGATATAAAAATACTGATTATGGATTTGAAGGCTTGACCGAAAATATGGATTTAATTCAAAATTTAGGAAAAGAAGCGATTATAGAAAATCCAAGTATAGAAGAAATCATGTCTTATTATAAAAGAGGTGAGCGTATTGAAAAATCTAAAAAATCTGATCTATGCTAATTTTTTAATATTATATAAGTCCAGTAAATTTATTTGGCTATTTATCCCAATACTTACTTTTGCTATAACTGCAGGCTTTAAGAGTTTTATAAAGTCGACATCTTTTTTAACTATTTTATTTATTCAATTATTAAATTCCAGAAATATTGAAAAAAATGATCGCCTCTTAATATTTTCATTGCCTTTAAGGCTAAAAGAATATTATTTAACGGTATTTATTATGGATTTTATAGGTATATTCTTAGGGCTTGTTTTTAGTATATTAGGAATTTTTGCAATAAAATTTATAGGAATAAAAGTCCCTATAAATCCATATGATTTTATTGTAATCGCATTCTATATATTTATAATAATTATAATTAAAAATATATTATCTGTATTTTTAAAAACAAAATTTCAAATTATTTTTTATTCGGTATCTTATGGCTTTCTTGGTGCAATAGCAGGAGCAGAGATTACAACTGGAGGTTCAACTTTTATTTTTGATAAGATATTTATACTGCCGATAATAATATTATCCATTATGTCATATTTTATATATTTGGTAAAAAAGCCGGAAATCTAATTAATCGGAGGTTTAAAATGACGAGCTTAATTTATAAAGATATTATTAGACTTAGAAAATTTGCTTTACTTTTTATTGTCCAAATTATTCTACTCTGTAGCGCAATCGCTTTTAAAAATTTATATAATTATATGCAATTTGCAGAAATATCAGAACAGACATATGCAGATTTAAAATCTATTTTCATATTTTATTCATTTTTTACTTATTTATTTGTAATAAAAACTAATGCTTATGAATTTGAAAATGGAACAGGCAGTATAAATATATTCATAAGAAGTATGCCTGTAGATATAAAAGAAATTGTAATCTCAAAATATATGGTAAATATAATGATTATACTGATTACGTCAATATTTCCGATTTTAATTTCATATATTCTTAAAATTATAACAAAAATAGATTTTAATTTAGATTCGTATTTTGTAGTTTTAGGCATACTTTTGATTTTAAATTCTTTTGATATTTTTGTGGGATTTACAATAAATGATAAAACATTTTTACCATTGATAACTTATATTTTAATAATACCTTTTATTTTTGCACCTACTTTAAATTTTGATATTCAATCTATATTTTCTAATTATTTAAATATTAAAATATTTGTTTTAGCTATTTTTTTAAATATTTTAAGCTCTTATATTACTTACAAAATACTAAAAAAGCGGCAATATGCCGCTTAATCTATCTTTGTAGTCTTATGAAGTCCAAATGCAACCACAAAATATAATATCGCTGATAGAGGAACCAATATATCGGGATTATATATCTCTATTAATGCAGCGCTAATTCCGCCAAAGGCAAAGCTGAACATGCTGATAAGGTAGAATATTATGTATTTCCCTCTTTTATTTCCCCTAAAATGCGCCGCCGTTTCAAGAGCGGCTTCAGTCAGATAACCAGTCATATGAGTGAATCTGACTCGAATTCCCCTATAAAGTGCAAATGCTCCATTTTGTATACCCATATAAAATGCCAATAAATACGGGAGGGTAAATTCAAAATGATGATAAACCACCATCAACCCAATTCCTTGAAAAAATAATATCCATTTATATCTGTCTCTCGGTGTTCTTATATCTCTTTGATTAACCAGTCCTATTAAAAAAGATCCTAAAAAGAATAGTATTATGCAAGAAATTAATAATAGCGCTCTGGCCTTATCTCCTTTGATTAGACTGACTGAAAAATTCGAGATATTACCACTATAATGGCTGACAGTCACATTGTATTCAAATATCCCCTCAACATTTACATATCCTGCAAGAAATGTTAAGACCATAATCATCCATCTATGTATTACAGGCCTTTTCTCCAAAATCAGCCCCCCTAAAAAAATTTAACCCGCCATATGGCGGGTCAGTTTATTGTGTTATTATCCATGCTGATTTCATCGGTATGAAAACTTGATCTTGAGTATGGCTTACCACCGAATGTCCTCTTGACCATGGATCGGCGACAGTTATATTTCCACTGTCGGTTATTCCGGTAAGAACTATGAAATGACCTCCATAAGTCCAATAATTTCCCAGTGCATTAGTTTGACTCGAAATTACAAGTGCGCCATTTGAAAGTGCATCTATGATTTCAGATCTCGATGTAGTCTGTCTACAGCTAAGTCCATATGCATTGGCAGCTGCTGGGAATAATGACCAATAAGATCCTCCGTCTCCCGGCATTACATGACCGTTCATAGTTGAGTAATTGGCCATCTGAATCGGGGTTACTGTTTGGTCTGTCATCGAGCTTAACACCATTGCCATAGAAGTCGGTCCACATCCATTTGCAGCGATTGTAGCCGCCCAACCATTTCCATATGTTGCCGAGCCCCATGGCTCTTCTCTTTGATTATAATAAACTATATTTCCGTCAAATGGTTTAAAATTTGCATCGGGAACTATATTTCTGCTGGAAGTGTCGATCGATGCGAGTTCAGATGTTTGAGAAACTAAATTTTCTGTATTAGCCTGAGCTCTCTCGAGAGCTTCTCTTTCAGCTTGTTCTCTCGCAATTCTTTCAGCTTCAGCTTTTCTCGCCTCTTCTTCTCTTCTCTTTCTCTCTTCTTCTTCTCTTTTTAATCTTTCTTGAAGTTGTATATTAAGATCATTTATCTCAGCATTTAGATTTTGTACTCTCTGCTCAAGATTTAAAATTTGATTTGCTGCAAGGTCTTTATTTCTTTGAATTTCTGCAATCAAATCCTTCTGATCATATATGGAGTCCATCAAATTGGCTTTTTTAACGGTCAGATTTTGCATAGCCTGATCTCTTTCAGCCTTTTCTCCATTAAGCTTCATAATAGTGAGCTTTAATTTTCTCTGAGTTTCTTTCATCTCTTCTATGAGATTTTTGTCATGTTCAGCGACAGATTTCATGGTCGTCAATTTTGAAAGAAAATCATCGACATCTTTTGATGATAAAATTACAGGTATGTATCCATTTTTCCTGTTTTTATACATTACATCAAGTCGCTTTTTAAATACTTCTATCTGCTCTTCTAGCTTCTTTTCAAGATCGGCTTTCTCTTTCTCATTAAGCTTTATCGATTGATCCAATCTCTCTATTTCGCCTTCAAGATTTGTGATTTCAGTTCTCAGTTGATCCATCTCTGCATTTAATTCATCTAATAAATTAAATGCATATTCCAAATCAGTATTTGCTCTTTCTATCATATATCTTTGATTTTGCATCTCTTGATTTGCATTTGAAATTTGCTCTTGTCTTACTTCTATTTCTTCTAATTCATCGGCCATTGCGGCTCCTGATGGCAAGATTAAAACACCTGCCAAAGCCAAAGCCATCATTCTCTTTGTTATCTTCTTCAATTTATTTCCCCCATTATACCCTGAGATATTTCTTAAGTGAAAATACCGAGCCAACGGTTCCTATTACTACTCCCAGAGTGCAGAATATTATCAATAAGTCATGCTGTAATCTTGCCGGTTCTATCAAATAACTAGATATCAATGTGTATATCTTATCATTAAATCTATGATATAAGAATATATACGAATAAAAAGTTATTAAAAAGGCTAGTAATGCGCCTATCAATCCAAATATTATACCTTCTATTATGAAAGGTCCACTTATCATACCATTTGATGCTCCGACATATTTCATTACTTCGATCTCACGCCTTCTCGCAAGCACTGTCAGCTTAACAGTATTGGATATAACGAGTATGGATATGACGATTAAGACCAGTATCACTATAAGTCCGCCAACTCTAACATAATTGGCGATGCTGATTAATTTATTTACTGCATCTTGATAGTACACGACATTGCTCACTCCGTCAAGAGTTTTAGCATATTCGACTAAGTCATGGGAATCTTCTAGATTTTCAACAGAAATCAGATAAGATCTCTCCAAGGGATTGTCGGTTTCTAAACCCTCTAAAATATAAGCATCATCGCCCCAAACTTTTTTCATCTCTTCAAGAGCTGTGTCCTTGCTCTTAAATCTCATTTCTTTTATAGAGGAATGTTCCTTGATATCCTCTCCTATTTTTTTAGCCTGATCTTCACTTACTTCATCTTTTATATAGATTTCGATTTCATCTACTCTAGTCTGGATATCAGCTAAGAGTATATTCATCGTCAAAGCCGCTATCAAAACTATTCCTAAGATTATAGATACGGCCGCTATTGAAATAATGGAAGCAAATCCCATGGATTTATTTTTCCAAACTCCGGCAAAACCGGATTTTATAATATTTTTAAATATCCTAAATCTCTTCATCAGTACGCACCGTTTTCGTCATCTCTCAAAATCTTTCCCCTTTCGAGGTGGATGACTCTCTTTCTAAGTTTATTCACAATTTCCTTTGAATGAGTAACCATTATTACGGTCGTACCCGACTCATTTATCTTCAATAAAGAGTCCATGATCTCCCATGAAGTATCAGGATCTAAATTTCCTGTCGGTTCATCAGCAATTAGGATTTTAGGATTATTTACTATGGCTCTTGCCATCGAAACCCTCTGCTGTTCACCACCTGAAAGCTGTAGTGGAAATGCCTTTTCCCTATCACTCAAATTTACGAGATCAAGCGCCTTTTTGATGGCTTTCTTAGAATCTTTTCTCGAAGTTCCTAGAATATCGAGGGCAAATTTTATATTATTATATACATTTCTATCTTCTAGTAATCTAAAATCCTGAAAGACGACCCCAATATCACGCCTTATGGCGGGAATTCTTCTAGCTCTTAGATAACTTATGTCTTTCCCATTGAGTATGACTTTTCCGGATGTAGGATTCTCTTCTTTTAGTAGAAGTTTTATTATAGTAGTTTTACCCGCTCCTGATGCTCCGATTATAAAAACGAAGTCTCCGTCTTTTATTGTAAATGAAACATCGTTGAGCGCATCTATTCCTTTAGAATACTTTTTAGAAACATTTCTAAATTCAATCAGATAAATCACCTCAACTCTTCTAAAAGTATTATAGCATATTTCATTCTATTTTCATCTTTTTAGAATGAAATAGTTACAAATTTGTTACAAATGTAAAAAATTCGCAACAATTAAAAGTATTTTAAGAAAATCTTAACCATAATATACTATTTTTAAGAAATTTGCAAAATATTTTTTATTTTTTATTAATCAAAGCTTATCCTGGTTCTCTTTACATTTTTTACTATAAATAATATACTAATTAAGGGTGATATTAATGGATAAAAAAGAACTTAGAAAGTCTTTAATGGGCAAGCGAAGCGAGTATCCAAAAGAGCTTAGAGAAAAGATGGATAAGAAGGCATTTGAAAATTTAATCAAAACCGAAGAATACAAAAATTCAGAAAATATTTTTGTATTCATAAGTTTTAGAGATGAGATAGATACTCATGAAGCTGTCAGATATTTCATTAAAGACAATAAAAATGTATTTATTCCCTATACGGAAGAGGGTAAAGAAAAGATGAGATTGACAAGGTTAAAGGATATGGAAGATCTCGTACCCGGTCATTTCGGCATACTTTCTCCAAAAAAAGATGATCTCTACTTTATCGATCATAATATAATCGATCTTGTTCTCGTACCCGGCCTCGCCTTTGATGACGAGGGATATAGAATCGGATACGGTGGGGGATTTTACGATAAGTTTTTTGCCGATTTGATATCTAAACCAAAAAAAATAGGCTACTGCTATAGCTTTCAACTAATTGATAAAATACCGCATGATGATTATGATATTCCTGTGGATATGGTTATAACCGACTAGTCTAAGAACGGAGGATTTCTATGCAAAGGACAATTGGAACAGCAGCATTCGGGATAAGAACACCCATTATAAAGAAGGGAGACGATCTCGAAAATATAGTCGTCGATTCACTTATCGATGCAATCGAGTCTAATTCGATGAATTTAAAAGAGATGGATGTTCTCGCCATTACAGAATCCCTTCTCGCTAGAGCTCAGGGAAATTACTGTACAGCCGACGATATAACACATGATCTAAATTCTAAATTTGACGATTCCATCGGAGTTTTGTTTCCGATAACGAGTCGTAATAGATTCTCGATAATACTCAAAGCGATTGCAAATACCAGAAAAAAAATAGTATTGTTTTTAACTTATCCAAGCGATGAAGTCGGAAATAGAATAATGGATACTGAGATTCTAACAAAGAATAATATAAATATCTATTCCGATACTTTCGACGAATCTAAATACAGGGAACTTGTCGGAGATAATTACAAACATCCATTTACCGGAATCGATTATGTTTCATTATACAAAAGCTTCGCAGTAGATGATAATATAGAAATATACCTTTCAAATAATCCCGTAGATATACTGAAATATACTAAGGATGTACTCATTGCTAATATTCACGACCGCCACAATCTACATGAAATTTTAGTTAAGAACGGTGCGAATAAGGTTTATGGCCTTGATGAAATAATGGATCAATCTGTTGATGGAAGCGGTTATAATCCAGAATATGGACTATATGGTTCAAATCTATCAACCGATACATCATTAAAATTATTTCCAAGAGATGCGGATATATTTGTAAATAATGTGCAGAAGAAAATATTTGATAGAACCGGAGTAAAGATTGAAGTTATGGTTTACGGTGACGGAGCTTTTAAAGACCCAGTAGGAAAGATTTGGGAACTGGCTGATCCAGTTGTATCGCCTGCTTATACCGAAAATCTCGAAGGAACTCCAAATGAATTGAAATTAAAATATATAGCAGATAATGATTTGGTAGATTTAAATAAGGAAGATGCCGCAAATCTGATGAGGGACAAGATAAATAAGAAAACAAAATCAGAAGTTTCTGAATCAGAAACTCTCGGAACGACTCCGAGGCGATTGACGGATTTATTGGGTTCTCTGGCAGACTTGATAAGCGGATCCGGAGATAAGGGCACGCCAATAGTATTAATCAAAGGATATTTTGATAATTTCGCAAGCGAGTAAAATATACTACAATCTCCCAGTATTTCGGGGATTGTAGTATTAATTATATCTAAATAAATTTACAAAGGAGATATCATGGCAGATCGAAAAAAATTAAAGACCATTTTGTGGATCTTCTTTGGATTGCTATTCGTCGGAACGGCCGGCTATATGCTATTACTTAATATAAGCCTCGTCAATGCACTTTATATGACCGTGATTACTATTTCTACGGTCGGATACAAAGAGGTTGCCGTCATGACTCCGGCAGCTCAAGTTTTTTCGATATTTTTGATATTTTTTGGAGTCGGAACAGTTGGTTACACCTTCACTTCCGTACTGGTAATGTTTATCGAAGGAACTATTCGTGATATCTGGAGGGATCGAAAGATGGAAAGCAAAATACAAGAATTAGAACATCATTATATACTATGCGGAGTAGGAGAACCTGGCAGATCTATTATTAAAGACTTTATGCGGCATAATGCAGAATTTGTCGTTATAGAAGATGATCCTGAAATTTGTGAAAAGCTCAGGTCAGAAGGAATTATGGTAATAGAAGGCGATGCCACAGAAGGTGAAGTTCTTGAAAAAGCCAGAATAGAGAATGCCGAAGGTTTAATTTCGGCTCTTTCAACCGATGTCGACAATATTGTAACAGTTTTGACTGCAAGGAGCCTAGCTCCAAATCTGTATATAATATCTAGGGCAATCGATCACTCTGCACCTGAAAAACTCAGAAGAGTCGGAGCAGATAATACGATTTCCATCGATGAGATCGGCGGCAAGCGTATGGCAGGTATGATGATGAGACCACATATAATATCATTCCTCGACGTGATCACGAGAGTTGGGGATATAGAGCTGGACCTAGAACAGGTTATCGTAAAAAAAGAAAGCAATCTCTCCGGAAAAACATTGAGAGAAGCAGAAATCCCGCAAAAAACGGGACTTATAGTATTAGCAGTCAATGATCAATTATCTAAGGAGATGATATTTAATCCTTCAGGCAATTATAGAATCGAACCTGACGATATTCTCATAGTACTCGGGACGGAGGAGCAGGTCGACAAATTATTAAAACTAGCTGATTAATATGTATTGCCCCTTGTTTACATTCCATGTGAACGGGGGTTTTAAAATTTATTATGTATTACAATTCAAATGAAATCTTTAATGCATCTTCAACTTTTCTCATAACTTCATGGTCGAATCTGCCTATTTTTTCTTTAAGCCTTTTTTTATCTATAGTCCTTACCTGCTCTAATAGAACTACGGAGTTCTTTGGTAATCCGAAACTTTGCGATGATATTTCTACATGTGTCGGAAGCTTGGCTTTATTCACTTGCGAAGTAATGGCCGCAATTATTATTGTAGGGCTGTATTTATTCCCTACATCATTCTGTACAACTAACACCGGTCTAATCCCCCCTTGCTCAGAACCTACGACGGGACTTAGATCAGCGTAAAAAAGATCCCCTCTTTTTACTTTCAATCTAATCACACCTTAAACAGATTTTGTTTTTCAGTAGTTTAAATAGCTTTCAGCTTTTACAATACGATTATCCGATTTGTATACTCTTGGAACTCTCCTATTGATTCCGGATATAATTTCATAATTGATGGTATCGCATAAAAATGCTAGACTGTCTGCTGTTTGCTCCTCATCATCCCCGAAAATTAAAACTTCATCTCCAATTTCCGCTTCTACTCCTGATATATCGACCATCAACTGGTCCATGCAGATTCTGCCGATGATTTTACATTTATTTCCATTTATTTTAATATGGCCTTTATTAGACAATGCTCTCGGTACTCCATCGGCATAACCTATTGCAATTGTAGCCACTCTTAAATCTTCACTAGCGACAAAGCTATGTCCGTATCCTATGCCCGATCCTGCTTCGACATCCTTGATATGAATTATCTTAGACTTTAAACTCATCACCGGTTTTAATTTGAGATCGCTTTTATTTTTTACATAATTTGAAGGAAACAATCCATATAAACCGATGCCCAGTCTCACCATATCTTCCCTATAGTCATAAATCATCAAAGCTGCATCATTGTCAATATGTTTGATATCAAATACAATTCCCATATCTTCGAGTTTTCGAATCGAGTCTATATAAATTTCATACTGCTTTTTAGTAAGTTCTCCCTCTTCGTCTGCAGATGCAAAATGGGTAAACACGCCTTTCATTCTTATATTAGGCAATCCGGAAATACTCTTTATCTCTTTAAGAGAATCCTCAGATGGAGAAAAACCAATCCTCCCCATTCCCGTATCTATTTTTATATGTATATCGCAGACTTTGCCAACTTTTGAAGATTTGATCGACAAGATTTCAGCTTGTTTGAAACAACTAACTGTAGGCTCTATCTCTTCCTCTATAGCATAATCCTCATATCCCTCAGGTATGGGCGTCAAAGTCATGATCGGAGACTTTATGCCTGCCCTTCTGAGTTCTAAACCTTCTTGAATTGAGGAGACCGAAAAATATGTAATGCCGAGATCTTCCAAAAATTTTGAAAGCTCGACAGATCCGTGACCATATGCATTTGCCTTAACCACTGCAGAAATTTTTGATTCTCTGCACAAATGCTTTAAACTCTCATAATTGAATTTTAAATTATCAAGATTTATCTCCGCCCATGTCGGAGATATAAGAACCTCTTCCATCTAATAACCTCTTCTCTCTGACAGCATGGGGGATAAATCTTATGATATCGCTCGCTATTATAGATTCTTCACATAATATCTCAGCAGCTATATCTCCGGATAGTCCATGGAGAAATACTCCCAACTTAGCAGAGTCGAATAAATCATAACCCTGTCCCAATAATGAAGTTATCATTCCCGTCAGTACATCTCCACTTCCTGCAGTTGCCATTCCGGGATTCCCAGTTGAATTGGAATATACTTCATTTCCATCTGTAACTATCGTATTGTGTCCCTTTAAAACTACTATAATATTATATAACTTTGAAAAAGACATTGCAAGATTTATCGGATTTCTATTGACATATTTTATATCTTTGTCAGCCAGCCTTGCCATTTCCATTCTATGTGGCGTTATAACTGTCTTGGTATTCTTTAATATATCGGTTCTTCCCCTTAGACAATTCAGACCATCTGCATCTATTACGAGAGCTTTGTCGATTTCGATTATTGCTTTTAAGACATCATATATCTCATCATCGCTTCCAACTCCCGGCCCAAAACATGATGCATCCGATTTTAAGACTATTTGCCTTAATTCATCAATAGATTTTCTATTAAAGAAATCTTTACCTGAATCTTCCACAGGCAATACTATATTTTCAAGGCTTCTCATCTCTACCGATTCTGAAATTCCCGAAGGTACGACTGTGTATACTATGCCGGATCCCATTCTTAAAGCAGCTTTCGAGCTCAATAATATAGATCCACTCATTCCCCTTGAGCCGCCAATCAAAGATATCCTACCATAGTCCCCCTTATGCGACTCCCTTTCCCTCTTCTTGAGAATAGGCAAGCCGGAATTGTCTATATTTCTGATACCATTAATACTAGGAGAATATGCTACTGCAATCGCATAATCAATTTCATGGCTTATTGATATATCTATTTGAATCTCTTTCATTTCGCTTTTAATTTTATCGCCAAATAAACAGATCGGTTTTCCCCTATAATCATGTTCTATGATGATATCTTTAAATCCAATGCGGCCGATTCCAGTGCCAAGCAATTTTGAAACGGCCTCTTTAGCAGAAAACGATCCGGCAATGCTTTCGGCTCTATAATTAATTGATTTAAAATAATCTATTTCTCTTTTAGTGAAAACTCTATTTAAAAATCTCGGATTTTCCAAGAGTTTTTCTATTCTTGAAATCTTTACAATATCTATTCCTATCATTTCTACGCCCTTAATCTTTTCATCCTGTAATCTACTTCTTCAATAATCTCATTTTCATCCACTCCGATTATTTTTCTGCTCTCCATAACTATATTTCCATTTATGATTACTGTATCGATATCTGATGCTTGAGCTGAATACACGACTAAAGATATCTTATTATTTATAGGTTTTAGATGAATCTTATTTAAATCGATTATACTTATATCTGCAAGCCTTCCAGCTTCTATGGCTCCAAGTTGTTTTCCCATTCCTATAGCCTCTGCTCCGCCCATAGTCGCCATTTTAAGTGTATCATAGGCAGATAGAGCCTTTGGGTTTTTGCTTACAGCCTTAGCCATTATAGACGCAATATGCATCTCCTCTATCATATTTAGATTATTATTCGATGATGAGCCATCGGTCCCCAATGCAAGTTTAACACCGGCATCCAGCATCTGCTGAACTTTAGCAAATCCCGATGCTAATTTAAGATTTGAAGAAGGATTGTGAACCACATGAACATTCTTCTCCGCCATTATCTCGATATCTTCATCATCTACATGAACACAATGAGCAGCTATTGTAGGTTGCTCAAATAAACCCAAACTATCTATATATTTTATCGTCGACATTCCAAAATTCTTGTAGGCTTCTTTCTCCTCAAATTCTGTCTCTGCAAGGTGAATATGAATACCCGTATTTAATTCTTTAGAAAGCTCAATCAATTTGAAGAGATGTTCTTTCCCGACTGTATAAGGAGCATGCGGTGCGATCATTACCTTTAAAAGTCCTGACTTCCCATCATAATTCTCATATAATCTCCTATAAGCCTCAATCCTCTGCTCGGATCTGTCATCTTCTATATATCCCGGAGTCAAAACTCCTCTCATTCCAATTTCTAATGCAGCATCTCCAACTCTGTCCATCTCGAAATACATATCTACAAATGTCGTAATACCGGACTTTATAGACTCGAGCATAGATAATTTAGAAGAATAGTAGATATCTTCACGAGTCAGTTTTGCTTCCAATGGCCATATTTCATCTTGAAGCCAGTCCATTAAATCTAAATCATCCGCATAATTTCTCATATAAGACATCCCCATATGAGTATGTGCATTTATAAGCCCAGGAATTGCGAGCTTATCCTTTCCGTCTATTATTTTATCGGGCTTGAATCCCTCAGTCTTAGATCCGACAGAAATTATTTTTTCTCCATCTATCTCGATACATGAATTTTCCAAGACCAAATCTCTTTTAGTCATTGGTATTATATCGATATTGTCAATGAGAATTTTCATTACACATCTGCCTCCTTAGCAAGCCTCGATCTAAATCTCCTGTACATTCTCTCATTTACATCTTCAGGCGATTCGATGCCTTCCATGATTTCAGTAACCAATCTTTCGAGAAGTCGCATATTATTTATAGAAAAGAAATCGGCATTGTATTCTTGACAAATAAAAGTAAAGACTTCTTCGACAAGCCTGTTGATTATTTCTTCAGCTTCCTTTTCTCCAATTTCAAATTTATTTACCGATGTCCTCACCCTGTAAATTATTGTGAATACAATATATTCTATGAAATTTACGAATTCTTCAGATCGATCTCCACCTTCCAATTCAAATATGATTGAAAGAATCAAATTCCATTTCAAATCCAAATTCATAATGCTCTCTATTCCTTTGCCGAATGTCTCGCAAAATTCACCCCGCATGGAATTAAGAGGCCCTAATTGTATATAATCTCCAAATGTCAAATCTTTCTTACTTATTTCATTGAGTTTATTCATCAGATTAACAAAATATTCAGAATCATCAAATTCTCTTGAATAATATGCTTTAGCAAAAATATAATCAACTATTAGATCTATGGGTTTTCTAAAATCTAAAACTATCCCTGTATTAGCTTTAAATCTCATCAGAAATATATCGTGAATCAGTTTCGATATCAATTTTTTAAATTGTGTCTTAGTCATTTCCATATCGTCTTCGCCGATATCGTAGAGATGATTATAGACGACCATCAATTGAGTATCGACCATCTCTAAATTATCCTTTATAGAATACATCATTTCCCTAATAAAATCTTCTGTTACTACATATGAGAAATTTTTATATAAAATTCTATGATCTATATCGCCCCAAAAAATATTGACGAATGACTTAATCTGCAATTCAAAATGATAGTAAAAATTCTCAGATTTGTATCTTCCATCAATCTTATAAATTTCAAATCCATTATGCTGTTTTTGTGGTTGCGATTCCCTTATTCTTAATTGAATAGCCTTAGAATACTTGCTTTGGTAATAACCTTCCTCGGCCCTTTCACTAAATATCTCGACCAGCCTTTCGTAGATATTAGCTTCATCCCTAATAAATCGACATTCTATTCTCAGTCCGATCAAGTCGGCCATCTTGTCTATTACCATCTCCGGCGTTCTATATCTTAAAAAATAATTTTGTCTAAGTATCTTTTCTTTCAAACTCTCTTCTGATTTAACTCTTTTAGAGATATTTAAAAAATCCTCATCATCTTTAAAAATATCCCAAAAGAACTTTTCTATTATCTCTGAGATATACTCAATCTCAGACCTTTTTTCTTTTAATTGCAATAATGTATCGTCGATAAATTCAAATACTTGAAGTTTCAATAATCGCACCTTCCTTAAAAGTAGCACTTCAGTTTATAATATTATTATATCAAAGATATCCTTTTCTTAGTAGCTGTTAATCATTATTGATTAAATAATATTCTCTTTAAAACTTCTCTTAATTTTAAAAATACCCGATTAGATTTAAATGGGATTTCATTAAATAAAAATATTTTTAGAAATAATTTGCTAATTATTTTATGACTTGATAAATTTTTTTCTCCAAAATCATTCCTAATCTAAAATCAAAGCTCCAAATACTATTCTAAATTAAATCAAAATAATTAGCCGAATCGACTAAAGCAATTCGGCTAAAATCTATTTTAAATCATTATCGGGATCGAGAAAAGGTGGCGGCCATGCATCGGCGACCTCTCCTTCTCTTGCAAATAAAAAATCACAACTTTCATCGCCACAGCTGATGGTTTTATTTCTCCTTAAAGGTATTCCCAATTTACCAAACATTATATAATCTAAATTGCATATATAAGGTATGAACTCTGCAATATCTCTATCCTTTAAAAATTCATATATTCCACATCTATGGATAATAAATCGATGAGAATACTCTCTATCGGGCTCTTGATATTCACTTAGCCATGCATAAGGGTATTTGTCTGCAAATATTTTTTTCCTATCTATGATCTTCTTAAGTATTTTCTGACTCAAATCTGAATAAAGCAATTTGCTGATAGCAGATAATAGGAATTTAGGAAAACTATCATAGTATATATCAAAAGCTTTTGCACTTATCTCTCCTGCTTCATATACAGTCATCCCATATCTTCGCCCATAATCGTACATCGCAGCTAAAAATGCAGGATGTGTCAAATTCATAGTCCCACTATTTTTAGAACCGCCGATATATGGAAGATATTGAAGGTATTGATTTACATAAACATTCTCTACCTTTTTTAAAAAGTAATTTCCATCGACGCCTGTAACATCCTCAATATCGGCTTTTACAGGTCCCAGTATTTTTTTCATTTGCTTGACCAATTTTTTTTGATTTTTCTTGTAGTATTCATGCATGAATATCGACCTCCGTAACTAACCCGATCTCATCATATCAATATCTTTTCTACATGCTTATATTAATATTTTACATCATAGTAATTCTTTTGCAAATAATGCTTTATTTTTATTGATTATTATTAAAAATATCAAGAATTTTAGAGCTTAGATAATTTGAATTCAGATCTTATATGTTATAATATAGTTAAAAACGGAGGTAAATTATGGAATATGATAAAGATTTAATCGTTGATGCCATTATTGAAATACCAAAGGGCAGCAGCAATAAATACGAATACGACCACGAAAGAGATTGTATTAGACTGGACAGGGCATTATTCTCGCCTATGTTTTACCCAGCTGACTACGGTTTTGTTCCAAATACATTATCCGGAGATGGCGATCCAATAGATATACTGGTACTTATGCAAAACCCTACATTCCCAGGTTGTTTAATAGAGTCTAGAATAATAGGTATGTTCCTTATGACAGATGACAAAGGCCAAGATGAAAAGCTTATTGCAGTGCCATTGAGCGATCCGAGATACGAGCATGTATATTCTCTTGGCGATTTGAGCTCTCATACAGAAAAAGAATTTGAACATTTCTTTAAAGAGTATAAGAGACTTGAGGAAAAAGAAGTGAAAATAGATGGTTGGTTTAATGTTCGAGATGCAAAAGAAGCTCTTATAAAAGCTAAAAAGAGATTTGAGAACAATAAATAATTTAAAAAATCCTCCGCATATCAATGTGGAGGATTTTTTAAAATGGTATGATCGAAAATGCAATTATCATTAAAAAAATAGCAATCGCACAAAGCTTTCCAATAGTACTTCCCATATTTACAGTGTATCCAACTCCCAATCTCTTTGCGACTATAAATGCAGGATCATTTGAATTATAGTATACGACGCCGCCGAGATACCAATGACTATCATCATCTTCAGGGAGAATTATCTCCCTATCAGATGAGCCATATCTTAACTTTTCACCTAATGTGCCAACCCTAAATGCCAATAGTAGAGAAATCGCTACTAAAAAGAATACTAGAGCCAATATTATAAAAACAAAATACCGATCCTGTCTAATATCATTTATCATCATATTAGTTTGAAATACACTGATGAACAAAACCAATACAAATGATGATATTATATAAAATTTAGTCCATATCCTCCTCGCCTTTAGCAATCTCAAAATAGTTTCTTCAGGAGCAGCCGGATCTATCTTTTGCTTCATCTTCAAGTAAAATAAATTCGATATGAATATAGTTAAAACAATAAAAGCCGATGTTAAAGACGGCATTAAAACCGTCAAAATACTTTTATGAGAAAAGCCATTTGCTCTTCCATCAAATCCGTAGTTAATGGGAATCATATCGGGATATCGATCGTAATTTATCAAAGAATAAGCCGCAGATGCGATGACGACCAAGGCCGGCAATATATAATAAGCAAGGCTTATATTTGAATAATTTATCTTATCTCTAGATAAATGAGTATTCACTATTACTTTTTCTCTAGGCTCTTCAATTCTAAAATCTTCTTTTAAAATTTTCAACTTCTTAGCTGAAATAATCAAAGGATATAGTGGTATAAGCGAATTTATCAATAAAAAGATCGTCTGCACTCTAAAATTATCAGGGAAAATACTCGTAATCACAATAGTTATGATAATCGAAATGATTCCAAATAAAATCGTTAGAAATCGAAAATCCCTAACCACTTTTTTAATTTCATCCCTTTCCTTATACTCATTTGGAAAGCGAACTCCCAATACTAAATTTTTTCTCGATAGATTTGGCAAAATCAATACGGCAAAAGTGATTATTGAAATAGAAATTATATATGTCAAATTTAAAGCCATCATTTCATCCATTATTTTTTCCCTCTTTAATAGCCCTTATTTTTTTCTCGATGAAATCTATTATCTCATCTTCCGTCCCGCCTCTATTCATCCAATCTGAAATAAGAAATTCCATTTCAGATTCAAAGCAATCCCATTCCTTATCTGAAAAGTCGGGAAATTCTGTACTCACAACAGTCCCAATTCTCCTGTCCATAGAGACATAGCCCATATTTTGAAGATGTTTATAAGATTTATTTATAGTATGAAGATTTACTCCCAAGTCCTCACCCAATTGCCTTACAGAAGGCAAATCCTCACCTGGAAGCAATTCTCCTCTAGCTATAGCTTCGACCATTTGTCTTTTTATTTGTTCATAAATAGGTATATCCGAATTAAAATCTATACTGAGATACATATCATGCACCCTCTCTTGTTATACATTTAGTATAACATAAATATCAACTAAAATCTATAAACTAATCGGCATAGAATTTTAATATTTTATAATAATATAAAATCGACAATTAACTAATAATTCAAATATCAAGGGTAGATTTTGATAAATTGAAAAATTTTATGAGAATATTAAAATCAAAGTATATAATAGTAAATATTTTATTCATATGCTACAAATAATAAATATAATTAAATAAAAATCGATTTATAATAATTTGATTCAAATACAAATTTAATTATTAAACAAAAAAGACAGAGCTCTGCTCTGCCTACTATCATTTCTCAAATATTCTATAATCAGTAGAATTTATCATATCTACATCATATCCCGATTCATAGAGGAATCCTTTTAACAAATATAATCTACATCTGTGAAATTTTGATATCTCGGAAGAATCTAAATTCTCTTTGGAGATTTCCGTCAGCTTTTCAACTTCAAATGATTCATGATGATCATGGTCATGATCTCCATCGCAAGTTTTAGATAAACTTAGGCTAGGATCTGTCATCAAGGGATTCTCTTGATATTCTTTGTGTAGATCTATATTTTGTATCAAATACAAATTTCCCTCATCGTCAATTTTAGCATTTAATGCGCCATCACATGGCATTCCGTCCAAAATCAATTTGTTTATGTCTTCGAATATCTCCTCGCAGGAATGATATCTTTTTTTCAAGCTCTTCGACTTTCCAAATTCATACATCTTCTCACATGCATCATCGACCTTTTTGATTGCATAGCTGAGTCTCGACTCCACTATATCTATCTTTGCCGATAACCAGCCGTGAATATTCGGATTGTCAATTAATTTAGATAATTCATCCCTTGATACTGGGGGCATTATCTTATTCATATTTTCAAAATCATCGCTGCCCGATAATAGATATTCTGTTATTTCATCTTGAAATTTAATCTTCTCATACATCATATAATGAATCGGCCCTAAAACTTTGCTCATTTTATCACCTCTCTGTAAATTTAAAATACTATCCTGATTATATCATAAATAAAAAAGGATATTTCCATAAAATTAAGGCCATCTTTGAAAGCGGGTATCGCCTTTTCAAAGATGGCCCAGTTCTATATTTCCTCATATAATATAACAGGCTTTTTTCTTCCTTCTAGATAAACTATATCCGCTTCGACATCATATACATCTCGAAGCATCTCTTTTGTAATTACTTCATCCGGAGTTCCATAATCGTATTTAACTCCATCTTTCATTACTAAAACCTTATCGGAAACCAATAAAGCATGCTCGATATCATGCAATACCATGACTACACCTATATTATGAGATTGATTTAATCTTTTAACCAATTTCATTATTTCATTTTGATGAGCGATATCCAAATATGTCGTCGGCTCATCTAAAAATAGGATTCTGGGCTTTTGAGCTAATGCTGTTGCTATCCAAGCTCTTTGCCTCTCTCCTCCCGATAGATTGTTTATCTTCCTGTCTTTAAAATCAATCATATTGGCTTCTTCCATAGCCCATTCTATAATCTTATCATCTTCTTCAGAATTAGACTCATACCATTTCTGATAAGGAAATCTACCATATCCAACGAGATTTTTTACAGAAAAATCCATTGGACAGGTGTGGATTTGATTTAACATTGCAACCATTTTAGACATTTCTTTATTATTTATATCGTCTATATTTATATCGTCAAGATATATATTACCTTCAGTATGAGCGATCATTTTCGTCAATGCTCTCAGTAATGTAGTTTTACCGCAGCCATTTGGACCAATTATCGAAGTTATATTAGATGCATCAAATTCCAAGTCTAATTCTTTTACAATAATCTTTTCTTCGTATCCTATTGATACCTTTACTGATGACAATATCATTTAATACGCCCCTTATTTAATAGATATAAGAAAAATGGTCCTCCTACTATACTCATGACGATCCCCAAGGGCATCTCCAAAGTTCCAAAGGCCGACCGGCCTACAGTATCAGCAAATAAAACGATGACTGATCCCAGAAGCATTGAAGTTATGAGCATAGCTCTATAATCCGATCCAACTATTCTCCTTGCTATATGGGGAACAATCAAGCCTACAAAACCGACCATACCTACAGATGCAACTGTTGTAGCTGCTAAAAAAGCTGCTATCACAGATAAAAATAATCTGGCTTTGTGAATATCAACTCCGAGATTTTTTGCAAAATCATCGCCTAATTGAAGTGCATTCGCCCATTTATATGCGAATAATGATATTATTAATGGAATTGTAGCATATTTAAAGAGCATTCTACATTCAAACCATGCCTTACTTGATAGAGATCCCGTTAAAAAGCTCATTACATTAGCTAAGTCCTGTGTGTTCAAATACCTTAAAAGCGAGGTCACGCCCCCAAATATCGTATTTACAGCAACTCCACTCAGTATTAATCTAACGGGGTCTATTCCCTTATTCCAAGCTAAAATATAGATTAGAAAACATGCTAATGCCGCTCCCAAAAATGCAAATAATGGCAGTTGTGGAAGTAGTCTTGGATATACCAACAAGATTGCAGTAGCTGCCGCACCGGCACCCGAACTGACTCCAATTATTCCGGGATCGGCCAATGGATTTTGCATGACTGACTGTAATAGCGCACCGCTTACCGAAAGACATGCTCCAACCATTATTGCAACTAAAATACGCGGCAATCTTAGATTGATTATAATCGTCCTGAGCATTGGGTCTTGTTCAGTTCCTAAAATAGTAATTATCTCTTTATAAGTGTACTTCACAGTTCCCAATCTCAAAGCAAAAAGTGTCAATATTATCAGGATAATAAGCAGTATAAGCTGTACCATACTAAACTGGAAAATATTAAACTTTTTTCTGGACTGCATTATTTAACTCCATCTTTAAACATTTCGTTCATTGTTTTAAGATTATTGATTATATTTATTCCACAAGAATTAGCAAAGCCTTTGTCTAGATAAATAATATTATCATTCTTGAATCCATCGACTTGCTCCCAAACTTCTATATTCTTATTAAATTCCTCTGCATATAGTTCTTTTACTTCTTCAGCTGTTTCACCTTTACCTATACATATGATTAGGTCTGGATTTTTAGATACGACATTTTCCATATTTATCTCATACATTCCCGTACTTGAAGTTTCCTGCGGAGTTACATTTTCCATTCCTAGAAGATCAAATAAATGACCTACAAAACCATTTTCAGATTGAACATATTGTATAGGTACACCTGATAGGATTAAGATTTTTCTAGTTTCTCCCTTAGCACCATTTTCTTTTAATTTTTCAACTTCCGACTCTATCTCAGCTCTTATTTCAGCTGCCTTATCTTCTTTACCAAATGCTTTTGCGTAAATATCCATATCTTCTAAAGTCTTTTCAATGGTCTTAAAATTACGCGAGATATAAACAGGTACATTATTTTCTTCAAATACATGCTTATACTTATTGGCTGAAAACTCACTCATTATAATTAAGTCAGGATTTTTGCTCATTACCTCTTCGACATCTATATCACCATGCCATGAAATTACTTCAGCTCCGATATCATCAGGCCATGGGTATGACCATGATTCAGGGATGACATCCATATTTATTCCCAGTTTATAAAATGTCATTACCGGTTGGATGGTCATGATTAGAATATGCTCCGGCTTCTTATCTAAAACTAATTCTTTGCCATATGATTCCTGAAATTCCTCAGGATACTCAAGCACAAATTTACCGTCATTTTCCTCTGTCTTTTCTTCTGTTTTTTCTTCTTCCACCCGTTTTACCAGGGAAGCTATTTCCAATTG
>JAUNVF010000039.1 GCA_030537815.1 Tissierellia bacterium
CTCGTCTTTGATATCTTCAGCTTTATCTTTTAAGTCTTTAGCTTTTTCCTCAACCACTTCTTTTGCGTTTTCTAATTTGTCGCCGAGGTCTTTCTTTAAATCTCCTAAACCTTTACCTAAATCTTTCATAAATGCACCATCCTTTTCTTAATCTTCCTAAGTATTATACCCCAATTTCAAATTTTGTAACGCCAATGAATTTAATATAATTCTAATATAATCTATACTTTAAATACCATATATGGTATATTAAATCTGTCTCAAAAAGAAAGTACACCATGGGAGGTATAATGAATATAGTCAAAAGAAATGGCAGAATAGCTGAGTTTGATACCGATAAAATAGAAGTAGCTATGGAAAAAGCTTTTATTAGCGTCGTAAAACCGGTTAAGAAATCTGTCCTTAAAAAAATGTCAGAAGAAATTGTCGACAAAATAAAAAATGATTTTCCCGAATCTCATACAATTACGGTCGAAGAGGTTCAAGATTTAGTCGAAATCACTTTAATAGAAAACAATTATTATGAAGTAGTTAAATCATATATACTGTACCGAGCTTCTCATCATAAAATGAGAAAGACGATTCAAGATTTTTCTAAATACTTTACTAATCAAGATATTATAGAAGAACTCAAAGATGTTCAAAAGGAATTCAAAGAAGATGCTTATGATCTATCTTTTCTTAGAAATAAATTCTCCTCTTTTGTTTCAGATTCAATGAATGACGAAGATTTATTGGACTTATTGATAAAATCCAGTTCGGAACTTACATCAAAAGAAGCTCCAAAATGGGAATATATCGCAGCTAGATTTTTGTCATTGAAATTGAAAAACCAAATAGAAGAAGAATCATCAAAATACGATATCAATGATTTTCTATCCAAGATAAAAACCCTTAGCGATATGGGTCTTTATGGGAGATATATACTCGAGAATTACAATGATGATGAAATAAGAGAATTAGGTGATTATATAGATGAAAAAAGAAATCATCTATTTAATTTCAGCGGTCTCGACCTCATCTCAAAGAGATATCTGATAAAAGATGCTCAAGGAAGATTATTGGAAACTGCTCAGGAGATGTTCATGGGCATTGCCATGCATCTCGCCATACCCGAAGCTGATGATAGAGTTTTCTGGTCTAAAAAGATATATGATATAATGAGCAAATTAAAAGTTACCATGGCGACTCCTACCATGTCAAATGCTAGAAAGCCGTTTCATCAATTATCCTCATGCTTTATCGATACCGTACCCGACTCACTTGACGGGATATATAGGAGCATAGATAATTTTGCACAGGTTTCAAAACATGGCGGTGGAATGGGACTATATTTTGGTAAAGTTAGAGCCATGGGTTCCGATATAAGGGGATTTAAGGGAGTTGCCGGAGGAGTCATCAGATGGATCAAACTAGCAAATGACACTGCTGTAGCAGTAGATCAGCTCGGAGTCAGACAGGGAGCCGTCGCCGTATATCTCGATATATGGCATAAAGATCTCCCCGAGTTTTTGCAATTGAAAACCAATAATGGCGATGATAGGATGAAAGCACATGATGTATTTCCCGGAATTTGCTTTCCAGACTATTTTTGGAAGCTCGCAAAAGAAAATATAGATGCAAATTGGCATATGTTTTGCCCACATGAAATCAAGAGCGAAATGGGATTCAATCTCGAGGATTTTTATGGTGATGATTGGGTCGAAAAATATAAAGAATGTGTCGAAAATCCAAAGCTAGACAGGAGAATAATGTCGGTAAAAGACATAGTGAGATTATTTATAAAATCGACAGTAGAAACTGGAACTCCATTCGTATTCAATAGAGATATAATAAATAAATACAATCCAAATAATCATAAAGGTATGATTTACTCATCTAATTTATGTACGGAGATCGCTCAAAATATGAGCGAGATAGAATCAGTCGATATAGAAGTAGAATCAATCGAGGGATCTGATATAATAAATACGAAAACAAAAGCGGGAGATTTTGTCGTCTGCAATCTTGCTTCTCTAGTTTTAGGAAATATTGACGTCGACGATAAAAGAGAGCTAGAAGATATAATTTCAACTGTCGTTAGAGCCCTAGACAATGTCATCGACTTAAATTATTATCCAATTCCATATGCTCGAATAACAAATAAAAAATACAGATCAATCGGCCTCGGTACGAGTGGCTATCATCATCTTTTAGTCAAAAAGGGCATGAGTTTCCAATCTGATGAGCATTTGAAATTTGCAGATAATTTATATGAAGATATAAATTACTATGCGATTAAAGCCAGTATGGAGATTGCAGAAGAAAAAGGCGCATATGAATATTTTGAAAATTCTGACTGGCATAATGGCGAGTATTTTAGTAAAAGAAATTATGATTCCGACAGATGGAAAAAGCTCTCTGAAAATATATCTAAAAAAGGTATGAGAAATGGATACCTCATGGCAATCGCACCTACAGGTTCGACTTCGATCATAGCCGGTACAACTGCAGCTGTAGATCCGGTTATGAGCAGGTATTTTTTAGAAGAGAAAAAGGGAAGTATAGTACCAAGAGTTGCACCTTCACTGAATCCCAAAACTTTCTGGCTTTATGAAAATGCACATGATATCGACCAGAATTGGGTTATAAGAGCTGCAGGCATCAGACAAAGACATATAGATCAAGGCCAATCTTTAAATTTATATATAACGAATGATTTCACGATGAGCATGATTCTTAAGCTTTATATCAAAGCATGCGAAGAAGGCGTAAAGACAGTGTACTATGTCAGAAGCCAATCTCTTGAAGTTGAGGAATGCGACAGTTGTTCAGCATAATTATGAGCGAATTTTAGGAGGATAAATGGAAGTAAAGAGAAAAGCCCTATTCAATGAGAAAGGGGATATAGAACTTTCCAAGAGGAGACTAATTAATGGAAATACTACTAATTTAAATGATTTTAATAATATAAAATACTCTTGGACGAGCGACTGGTATCGTCAAGCCATGAATAATTTTTGGATACCCGAGGAAATAAATCTAAATCAAGATGTTAAGGACTACAGGAATTTAAATCCTTCAGAAAAGACTGCATATGACAAGATACTCTCTTTTCTAATATTTTTAGATTCTCTACAGACGGCGAATCTACCTAATCTCGGAGAATTTATTACAGCAAATGAGGTAAATCTATGCCTAACAATACAGGCATATCAAGAGGCTATACATTCACAAAGCTATGGCTATATACTCGATACAATATGTTCGCCCGAAGAAAGGACCGACATCTTATATCAATGGAAAGACGATCCGATATTATTGGCAAGAAATAAATTTATCGGAGATAAATACAATGATTTTTATTATGACAGGACAAAATCTAATCTTGCCAAGACTTTGATGGCAAATTATATCCTTGAAGGAATCTATTTCTATTCAGGATTCATGTTCTTTTACGCTCTTGGAAGAAATGGTAAAATGCCAGGGACTATGCAGGAAATAAGGTATATAAATAGAGATGAAAATACTCATCTATGGCTTTTCAGATCCATCATTCTTGATTTAAAAAAAGAAGAACCCGATCTTTTTACAGAAGAAAATCTGGAAATGTACAAGAGCATGATAATACAAGGCGTCGAAGAAGAGATGAAATGGGCAGAATATGTAATTGGAGATTCAATTCCAGGACTTTCTCTCAATAATATAAATGCTTATTTAAAATATTTGGGAAATCTCAGGTCTAAGGGACTTGGACTCGGAATTGTATATGAAGGTTTTGAAAACGAACCGGAGTCAATGGCATGGGTAAATGAATACTCGAATGCCAATGCAATAAAGACTGACTTTTTTGAAGCTAAAGTTTCAGCTTATTCAAAATCCAGCATTATAGAGGATGACTTATAGATCGATCTCTTTCACTAATTGAAATGGTGGTATTAATGGATTTTAAAGATAAATTAAGAAAATTTAATTTTAAGAAATTTTTTAAAAGCATATTTGGAATGAGAATAATAAAGACGGCGCTGGCAACATCAATTGCCATCGCCATAGCTCATTATTTTAATCTCAGAACACCCCTATTGGCAGGTATATCAGCAGTTGTATCGATGACATCATCTGTTTTTGATTCATATATGGTCAGCATAAACAGGATGTTATCTACAATTCTAGGTGCTGTAATTGCTAGTTTTTTTCACTTTATAGGATTTGTCGGTTTCTTGCCCCTAGCAATAGGCATAATCATAATAATAAATATATGCAATATGCTTAAATGGAAAAAATCAATTACATTGGCATGCATAGTATTTATTGTAATCATGCTCTATATTCAAGGCGAGAGCGGTCATATTACTTATTGGCAATACGGAATCAATAGGACATTGGATACTTTTGTCGGACTAGTAGTCGGTTTTTTGATAAATTATCTGATCTTTCCGCCAAATAGAGCTAAATTCTTATTGGAAACATATAAACAGACATTGCTTGAATTCGAGAATGCATTTAAATCTC
Source organism: Tissierellia bacterium (assembly GCA_030537815.1). Classification (GTDB taxonomy): domain Bacteria; phylum Bacillota; class Clostridia; order Tissierellales; family Peptoniphilaceae; genus Microaceticoccus. Next base: position 4,492 of record JAUNVF010000039.1, read on the forward strand.
TGCTTGAATCAAAAAATGATATAAAAATCGAAAAATTAATCGACGATATCAATGAGATAAATTCAGAGCTTAAATCAATTAAAAATGACAGAAAACTGGGCGCAAATCATAATTTTAAAATCTCCCAGATTTCAAGGATAAATAATCAATTCTTTACCGTCTTCGGTCTTATCACACAATTATCGGAGGACGGGCATATACCCGAGATAAACTCAGAAAACAAAAAATTGATAAAAGAGTATTATAAAGACGAAATAGAGCTTTCAATCGATGAATTAGACGATGAATTTGAAACTGCTTTCAATTACTATCTGAGAGAATTGGTTGAAACTATGAATGTACTTAGGGAATTTGTAAGCGACTTTGAAAATAATATCATTTAATGAGTAAAAAGAATTAAAGGGCAATTCAGATAATGAATTTGCCCTTTAATAATTGATTTTAAAACTATGAGCTCCTATTGGTCCATAAGGGATTCTTATCATATCCCCCACTTCAACTTTATCTTGGAATTTATTTGCCGATGATATAAATATAAAATAGATATAAGCAGTCTGATGCCAAAAAATAGTTACATCCATCATTCCATGAATGACGACAAATATAGTCATCGAAACTATTATATTGTATATCTCGGTATTTTTTACTCTCCTGATCTCCGAAACAAGGCTCATAATAACCGGAGTTATCAATAATATTCCTATCAAACCATAATTAACTAAAAAATCTAAAATAAGATTATGCGAATGAATTATCAACCTAGAGCTGATAGTATTATACAATGCATGTATTCCCATCGGCCCGGCACCTATAATAAAATTCTGCTCTATTGCAGAGATCGCCTTCTGCCATATCGCCTTTCTCAACACTACATCATCTTTAATCGTCGCAATTCTCGTGCTATGGATATTGCCCGTCTTTAAAATTATTATTAAGAAGATCGACATTGCTGCAAATAAAAGAAAGGTTGTGCTCCTTTTATTCGATTTAAGAGAGAGATATGCAGCGCCAAATACCAAAGCTATCTGAGCTCCCCTCGATCCAGAGAAAAATACAGCGATAGCCGCCAATAGCAGGTAAGCTATATAAATCATTTTTTCTTTCTTATTTTCAGATGATATCAATCTATTGAGGCCGATTAAAAACATGAATCCCGCGACCATCCCATAATAATTTGGATTGAAAAATACAGAATCCGATCTGTGAACTGAAACGAATTTTAGAAATTCATTTAAGCTTTCCGTATTCATATAGATATTCAGTCCGTATAAGGCTGTATTCAAAAACCAAAAAGAACTTATGGTCAGCATTGCCGATATAGTTATCTCAAATAATTTAGGATTATAATATCTCCTAAAAAATACAAAAAATATATATATGACTCCCATTGCCATAGTAGCCAGAATACCATAAAAATTATTAAAAACAATAGAGACAAATACACTATAAAATATAAATATCGACAGGCATTTATATTTTGTTAAATCCTCATTTAAATCTCGAAAATCTTCCGACATAATAATATATATAAAGTCAAATATCAAAATAGCTCCACTTATATAAAAAGGAAACAAAATTGAAATTGAAGTTATAAAAATCAATTTTTCTCTAAAAGAATAATCTTTTAAAAAATTCATATAATCAACCCCTATAAGTATATTATATAACGAATTCAAATCTTTTAAATTACAGTTTCGTAATCTCAATAATATCGTCATATTTTTACCTACTATTCTTAATCGCTCAATTATGAAGCTTAAATAGTCAACTTACTAAGTATAAATCATAGAAGATGAATTTTCAACAATAATTTGATTTTATTTTAGGATTGTTATATGTTATTTTAAAATCTCTAATTTTATTTTAATGAAGATTTCATTTTTATTTGAATAATAAGCTGATGGCATTATCTATATCGTCAATATCTATAGATGAATAGCCAAGTAACATTCTCTTATCATCAGTTTGGGTCTCATAATAATCTTTGATAGGATATATCTTAATCTTATATTTCTCAGCATTATTTATAACTTTTTCATAATTTTTACCAAAATCGCATATTAGATGCATGCCTGCCTCCTGTCCCCTGATTATGACATCATAAGAATTTAATTTGCTCACCATTTTATCTCTCTTCTTTTTGTAAAGACTTCTCATAAAATTTAAATGCTTTTCAAAATATCCTTCGTCTATAAAAACAGATAAAAGCTTCTGATTAATATAAGAAACCGGTGAATTATATTCTCCCTTTGATAAAGATTTCGGCAAAACCATATAGCTAGTCTTAAAAGATGATGATATGGACTTTGAGAAATTTCCTATATATATCACTCTATCTCCTTTATCAAATGATTTTAGAGAAGGAATTGTCGCACCTGTGTATCTGAATTCACTGTCATAATCGTCTTCTAAAATAAATCTATCTCCCTCCATCGCCCAATTTAAAATCTTCATCCTCTGTTTTATCGGATAAATTATCCCTGTGGGAAATTGATGTGAAGGCGTTATTGAGACTATATCGATGTCATTTGGAATAAGTTCGATATTCATCCCATCATCATTTAATTCAATAGGCCTGTATTCGATACCATATTTATCTAGACTCCTGCTTATCCCTTTATATCCGGGATTCTCGACGGCAAATACCGGATCTTTATCCAATAATATTAGAAGTGTATTGATTAGATCGTCCGTCCTATAACTAATTATTATATTTTCAGGGTCTGCCAAAAAACCTCTTGAATTATATAGGTATTTTGATATTGATTTTCGCAAATCTAAAAGACCCTTTCCAGTACTTCTGTTAAATATTTCGTCATCTAAATCATCTGAAACTATTTTTAGACATCTTTTAATATACTTTTTGAGATTTGAAGAACTGTCTACGCCATTAAATTTAAAATCATATCTGTATTCAGCTTTCTCTTCTCTTATTAGAATATCCTCTATTGAGACATCAGATAATATAATGATATTAGATATATCAGATACATAGTATCCGCTCCTAGCTACTGAATAGACATAGCCTTCATCGATCAATTGATTATATGCCATCTCAACCGTATTTTGACTTATATTGAGATGCGCCGATAATCTCCTCTTAGAGGGCAATTTAGTATTTGTTTTTAAATTCTCATTTATAATTTCATTTTTTATATACTGATATAATTGTTCATAGTAAAAACCATTATTTTTATCAAAACTCATTGTCAATATCTTCATATAATCCTCCTAACTGGCATCATTAATTTATCACATTTTGACTCTTTAAACAATGTCAGATAAGGCTTACAATAAATATAATCAAATTTATGGAGGTTGAGCATGTTTAATAAAAATTTAGCTGATAGTTTAAAGGGTGGAGTCATCATGGATGTCATCAATGTCGAGCAGGCGAAAATCGCTGAAGCTGCAGGTGCAGTCGCCGTAATGGCATTGGAAAGAGTTCCCGCAGATATAAGAGCTGCCGGTGGAATATCGAGATCATCAGATCCAAAGATGATTAAGGAAATCATGAATTCTGTTAAAATTCCCGTCATGGCCAAGGTCAGGATTGGACATTTCGTCGAAGCGCAAGTGCTTCAAGCCATTGGAGTAGATATGGCTGATGAGAGCGAGGTCCTGTCTCCTGCCGACGAGAAATATCATATCGATAAAAATAGTTTTGATATCCCTTTCGTATGTGGTGCAAGAGATTTAGGAGAGGCATTGAGGAGAATAGCGGAAGGTGCGTCCATGATTCGTACAAAAGGAGAAGCGGGAACGGGAGATATAATTCAAGCTGTGACCCATATGAGAAAAATCAGTGGACAATTATCCGAACTAATTGCTATGAGAGATGACGAAGTATACGATTATGCTAAAAATCTAGGAGTACCATATGATTTATTAAAGAAAGTCAAAAAAGATGGCAAACTCCCGGTCGTAAACTTTTCAGCAGGCGGAGTCGCCACGCCGGCCGATGCCGCTCTTATGATGCAATTGGGTGCCGAAGGAGTTTTTGTCGGAAGCGGGATTTTCAAATCAGGAGATCCTAAGAAAAGAGCTGAGGCTATAGTAAAGGCTGTAGCTAATTACGATAATCCTAAAATTATAGCTGAAGTTTCTGAAGATTTAGGTGAGGCCATGGTTGGAATTAACGAAAATGAAATAGAATTGATAATGAGCAAAAGATAAAGAAGTTCCGGCATGCCGGAACTTTTTTATAATATTATTTTAAATCTATTATCAACTTCTCCGAATCATGAGTATCAATATAAAATTCACCACCCTCGAAGCTTATATCCCCATTTTTAAAAGTAAAAGTCCATATATCACCTTCTGGAATTAGATCATAAACCCGACCATCTTCCTTATAATACCCAAATAAGGCATCATCTAATTCCACTCTTACTTTTGTCAAATATTTGCCTTCCTCAATACCAATAATTTTAACTTCTTTAGACTTCTTTACATAATCTGATTCGATTAGCTTTGGATTTAAAGTCTTTTTCTCCATTAAATCTATATTAAAATAATTTTCCGTCGTAGCATATTCCGCAGACGTGATTACTACAAATGAAGGTTCAAATATATTATAATAATAATCGAAATTTATTATATTATTGTAATTGTGAATCAGTTCTAAATTTTTGACAGCCCTTGCAAGCAATGTATATCCAAATGTATTAAAATAACTCCCTGAAAATAGCATCAGATCGACATCATTATCCACATCGCTCTCACAAAGCAAAAAACTCGAATAATTTTCATCAATTTCCAATTCCTCTGATAATTCGTCATCTATGAAATGAAAAGAATTATTCTTATCTACTAAATTTACAATCCCGTCTTTGATAGGTATATTTGACATCATCAAGTTCTCGGTCTCCGTATAAATCATTTCAAAATCATCTAATTGATTTAGCTCTATCTCGGAATCATAATCCTTCATTCTATCTAATAGATTATTTACTCCGTAAAATGCCCCCAGATTATTCCAATGTCCGGCATCGTATTTTAAATTCATGACCTGCTCTTGGTAGCTTAATTTTGTCAAGAAATCTGTATTATCTACAAAATTTACGCCTTTTTCATAAAGTGCGTCCCTTAAATAATCCAGCCTTTTATTTTCATATTTGTAACTGTCAGGTAGATATCTTCTATAAACAGTATTCTTCGACGGATTCAATAAATATATAAATGAAGTATCCCTCTCTTCACAGTAATTTTGTATATCTAAAAGATAATCAGAAAAAGAGTCTAAAAATTCATAGTCCTCATCATATCTTTCAAGCTTTAAAAAAACATGACCTTCTTTTCCATATTCATATAATGAATGATCGAGATATTTAAATAATTTATCGTCAATCAATCCATCTAATCTCAATAGCCTTTCCCTGCCACCAAGTCTGTCTTTCAGATAATTATCAAATATATGCATGAAGTTGAATAGTCCGTCTTTTATATCGGGATAATCCGTTAAGTATTTATTGTCTATCTCACTGATTAAACCATCACCCTTTGTCAAACTCAGAAGGGGAAATAATATGATTATTGATATTAAAATCAATCTAAATATTCTAAATTTCTTCATAATTAAAACCTAAAGTATAGAAATGGAGCGAAATCAGAAGATATCATCATCATTATATTGATAATCATGAGGATAGATAAAATAATCGTCTTTGCAAAATGTAGCGAGGGATTATCTTCCGCTGATTTCCATTTCTCCGGTATTTTTGTCTTTTCAAATATTGTAGAGAAAAATATTCCAATTATTAAATAAAATAATAGCCTATAGTTCAATAGATACCTCCAAGAATAAATTATTTTATCGGGTTTTGCGAATCCAAACATCCTCTTGAGGAATAATATTCCTTCGCGGATTCCGGAACTCCTGAAAAATACCCATCCAAACAAGACAACCAATATAGTAAATATCCATTTTATAGAGTCCGACATCTCCTTATACCATCTTTTTTCCCAAAAGAATTTTTCTAGAATCCTTATAAATCCATGCCAAATCCCCCATAAAATAAAAGCTTTGCTCGCACCATGCCAAATTCCGGTCAATAAAAAGACTATAAATAAATTAAGATATACATTTCCTTTCCTAGAGCCTCCTAGTGGAATATAAATATAGTCTTTAAACCATGAACCTAAACTTATATGCCATCTCTTCCAAAATTCAGTTATGGATTTTGACATATATGGGAAATTGAAGTTTTCAGGAAGAGAATATCCCATTATATTCCCCAAAGCTATGGCCATATCTGAATATCCGCTAAAATCGAAATACAATTGCAGAGAATATGCCAATGCTCCAATCCACGCTGTGGGAATATCGATTCCCATGGCGAGATTATTCCAAGCAAAATCTGCAGCTTGTCCAAGATAATGAGCCAATATTACTTTTTTGCTCAATCCAATTATAAATCGGGAGATAGCCTCATTTGCTCTTTTTAAATTCATTCCTTCGTAAATAAAGCTTTCCGGCCTAGCTATCGGGCCTGAAACTATTTTCGGGAAAAATGTCATATAATTTAAAAATCCAAGTAGATTTGGCATTTCCATCTTTTTTCTCTTGATTTCGGTCAGAAAGGAGATCGACGAAAAAGTATAAAAAGATATTCCCAATGGTGCCATTTTATAATCCTTAATAATTAAATTAAGATTGAGAAGATTATTTAATTCTGAAATTAAAAAATCGCTATATTTATAGTAAACTAAGTAAATGACGAGTCCGGCAATTCCAATTGCGAATATAATCTTATTGTATCCGCTTTTTACATACAAATAAGTATAAATATATAGTATAAATAAAAAGACCAAAAATTTTACAGCCGCATTACTGGAGCTGTATTGGTAAAATAATATACTGGCCATCGTCAAGAAAATGCCCTTGTATTTATAAGGCAATATGGTGTAAATAAAAATAAATATCGGAAAAAATACAAATAAAAATATCATCGTATTGAAAGGCATCTCATTCTCCTTCAATATATTTATTCTAATAATTATAAATTTACTTCATTGTATAACAAGCAAATACGATAAGTCAATTAATCTATTTTAAATCTAACTTTGTGATTGCGATTATTTCATATATAATAGTTAACAGCGAGAATAATTGGAGGAATATATGAGAGAATTTCTTATAAGGCAAGGAGTTTCAGAATCCCTTTTGAATGAGGCGGAAAACTTCGTTTCATATTATAAATTAAATAAAGAAATAAAATATAGAGTACCAAAACCAAGATACAGATATTATGGCAAAGATACTTGGAATAAATCTATTGCAGCGATAATTACAGGAAATCATCTGCTACTATCCGGACCTAAGGCGACAGGAAAAAATGTCTTGGCTGAAAATTTAGCATTTCTATTCAACAGGCCATTATGGACAATTTCCTTAAATATAAATTCCGACCCCTCATCTTTAATAGGTTCAGATACATTTGAATCCGGTGAAGTAAAATTAAAAAAAGGGCCCATATACAATGCGTCTGAATACGGAGGTTTCGCCGTTTTTGACGAGATTAATATGGCTAAAAACGAAGCGCTTTCAGTCGTTCACTCAGCCCTCGATTACAGGAGGATAATAGATATACCGGGATACGACAGACTGAGCTTACACGAGGCAACCAGATTTATAGGTACAATGAATTACGGATATATAGGCACTCGAGATTTAAATGAAGCCTTGGTTTCGAGATTTTTAGTCATCGATATCCCGACCATTAACAGAGAAGATTTAAAATCCGTTATTTCAGAGAATACAAATTTAAAAAAAGAATTTATCGATATATTTGCAAAACTCTTTTTAGATTTAGAACAAAAATCTTTAAACTCTGAAATTTCTTCAAAACCGGTCGACTTAAGAGGGCTTTTAGCGGCTATAGATCTTATTGAGAAGGGTTTGCCGATTATAGAATCTCTCGAAATGGGAATTGCCGACAAGACATTCGACAGATATGAGAAAGAAATAGTGATGGATATAATCGATACACTATTCAGCAAAAATACCGGCCCGGGTGATTTATTTGATTGATACGAGACTCAAAAATATTTCATGGACTGTGGAAGAGAATTACAGCTCGCAGTATAATTATAGACTCTTTTCTGCTAAAAACAAATACTCTGCAGCTCTAAGAGGTTATCTTCACAGGATATACGACTTTGATTTAATAGAGGATTTTTTTGCAGGATTTATTTACGCTATGTCAAATTCAGAAGATCTGATTGCAATAGCTGAAATCATAATGGAAAATTTTGTATTCGACAGCATAGTCGATGAGAGACCGGGTATTATAGATTATAGAAAAGACTATATAAAAGAATTCTCAGAAGGACAGAGAGTTCTAAAAAAAGATTTAAAAACAGAATTAAAATCTGCATTTTACGATTTTAAAGCAGGTAAAATCCCAAAAATAAATCAAATTCTTAGAGATATGCTTGACGATATTTTATTATTCGACTCCAATGACAGCTATGAATATATAGAATATCTCAAAAAAATATATAAAAAGTATTTTAAAATCGAAAAAAACTTCAGCACAGAAAAATCTAAAAAATACGAGTCATTTGTAAAAGATAAAATAAAAGAATCAGAAGATCGAAAAAAATCAAGAGAAGATATTATTTACGACGACTCCACACTTGAAAAATTCAATATAGAATCCGCCGAATTCACAATAGAACTAGATATAGATACTCAAGATTTAATGAAGGACGAACTCAAATCAAATTCGAGTACTGACTCAAATATCTACGGTATAATTAAGAAATTTTATGGGAAAGAGCAAATCCCCAGACATGAGATTATGAAAATGGAGAGATCTATATCAACCGGTATCCATAAAGATATAAATATTTTCTTCTCGAGCGGGATATACGATAATGAAGAAGGTTTTTTTGCTAAGCGTATAAAACAAAATACAGAGGAAAATATAGATTTCTACGATCAGAATTTTTTAAATTTCGAGAGAGGAATTCGCAAACTATCGACGACGATTAAGACATATCTACTCCAGGAAAGCGAAGATTATGAGATAAGGTCTAATACCGGAAAGCTAATTCCAAATCAGATTTGGAAAGCAAAATATCTGGATGATAATAGGATTTTCAAAAAAGTTCAAAAATCAGACTCAAAAGAGATATATGTCGACATACTTCTCGACTCATCAGCTTCACAATCAGAGAGAAAATCTTCGATAGCGGCTCAAACATATATGATAACATCCGCTCTGACAAGATTAAATATAAAGACGAGAGTTATCGGCTTTAATAATCTCTATAATTATCTTATAATAAAAAAATTCAGAGATTATAATGACAGCGAAATTAAAAATTCAGAGATAATGAAATACACGCCATCCGGTTCAAATAGAGATGGGATGGCTATAAAACTCATGAGATATTTGATAAAGCAAAATCCCGATCAAAGAAAATTCTTAATAGTATTATCTGACGGCAAGCCTAATGACGAATTGAATCTTGGAATAGTCGGCTCCTATAAACTAAAGGGGAAGAGCTATACTGATAGCATCGCTATAAAGGACAGCGCAAAAGAAATACTCCTGACAAAATTAAAGGGAATCAATACTCTCGGAGTATTCACTGGAAATGAGGATGATATTCAGAAAGTCAAGACCATATACGGCAATGATTTTGCGTATATAACAGATATCGATAGATTTCACGAAATAGTAGGTATATTCTTAAAATCTTTTTCAAACAAAATAGATTGAAAGCAAATCCAAATCATGCTCTCAATCTATTTTCATATTCCAAAATCTTGATTCTCTAAATTAAAATTTTGTCATATTTTTCTAAAATATTATTAAAAAAACATTTGAGATAGCTGAAAATACGATAAAAATCAAGATCTGATTATGCAAATTTTATAGCTCTCAAATTTCATTTAGTCATTAAATAAAATATAATTTTAGCTCATCATCTCATTAGTATTTAGAATAATATTTAAAACCCGATTTGATAATTCGTAAAATTTTCTAATTATTAAAAATTAAATTGACGATTATAGATTAAATCAGCTTTATTATCTGCTTCCTCCGCCTGAACCGCCGCCGGAATAACCTCCACCGCCGCTATAAGACGAACTACCACCACCTCCGTCTGATGAACTCGAGCTTGAAAAAATAGATCTGTATGCATAGCTTGCAGTTTCACCGAAGCTATTGGTCAAAGTGACAATACTTTGTATATCATATATATCACCTTTCTCCTCATATATCGGCTTTGCGAAAACATAATTTGGAACTAATTTTTTCATCTGATCCGCAACCTTTTCTCCTAGACCCAAAACAGTGGCAATTATGAGATAATCGTCCCATAACTCAACCTCTTTGACTTCCCTTTCATTGATAAGAGTAAAATCATCGAGATATTTCTTAAATCCTACAAATTCTTTAACCAATAAAATACCATTTTGAGTTATATTCGTCTTAGATTTTTTAGATTTTTTTATAGGCTCTATTCCCCCTATATCTAGAAATCTAGCTCCGCCACTCCTAATCGAATCTCCAAACCATATTCTATACTGTTCTAAATTTCTGATCACATATCTGCTAAACTCGCCCTCGTCCAATATCTTATCTTCACCGGCAGATATAATCATCATAGTCCATAGAGCTCTCTCGGGATCACTTTTAAAATTTGGCGAATCCATCATTTTAAAAGTCAATATTTTCTTATCTTTTTCAGGATTTATGATGTCGTATTTAATCCTTTCGATAATTTCTATATTCCTATTTTTAATCCAATATAGTAAATATGCCGATATAATATCTCTTTTTATAGTGATAGAATACCAATTCAGATTTGATATATAATGCATCATATCCAAATTATTTTCAAGTGGAATCTTTCTACAATAATCCACATCTTTAGATAAAATCTTTTTATAATTATTTGGAAATAAATCTAATTTTATACCGGCCTTTTCATATGGAATCTCGAAACCGGATTTGGAAATCTTTTTTGCAATTAACCATATAAATACAAAAGGGATTGCAATTATAACTATTGACTTCAAGCCCTTGCCTAAGCTAATCTCTTCATTTTCATAGCTTGATTCCTGCTTTGCCAAATCCTCTACTTCATCAAAACTATAATCATTCTCTATAATGGGATCGAAAATTCCCTTGTCGAATCTCACCATTATATTCATATAATTATATTTATTTAAATTATCTTCAGATAAAGCCTCTATCATTCCATCATCAGTAAAATTTATCTCTCCCTTATACCCAAAGGCCCATATTCTAGAATTCTTATTACTGAGATCGAACCCGTCTTTCTTTATGACAGCTGATATACTTTTTGGCACCGGATCCATATTGTCATTTACGAGCCTGATATTAAATCCGTCAAAATCATTATATGCCTGTACTACATTCTTGTATTCCCAAGTCAAAGTATATATATGCCTTCCATAACTGCCCTTGCCCCAGCAAAGTTCGAAACCGTCGTCAATCTTATTGATACCGCATTTATGAGCTTTTTGTTCAAGTGAAGCATTTAAATCCCAGTCAGATTGGAAATCAAATTCAACACCTTCTTCGTCGACAACCGAGAAATTTTCCAATTTCATTTTATTTAAATTCGTCATGGGAATATAGAATTCCGTTCCAGAATTCGTTTGAATATCCCATATTTGCGTAATATTTGCCGTCCCGTCATCTTGTAAATCGACAATGGTATCGATTGAGTAAATCATATCATTTGAAGCTTTGACGATGAGGGGATTGAAAAAGACAAAAACAAACAGACTAATCAATATAATTCTCTTTAAATTTTTCATAATCAAAACTCCAAATCAGGATATTCTTTTTTCTCCTCGGCAGTTTCCAAATAAGACTTAGATTTAAAGCCCAGTATTGAAGCTACAATACTGCTCGGAAATTGTCTTGTAAGCCTATTCCATTTTGTTACAGTATCATTGTAGACCATCTTAGACATCTTCACATCGTCTTCATAAGTATTTATACTTTCCATAGCCATTTTATAATGCTCAGAAGACTTTAACTCCGGATATCTTTCTGCTACAGCGACAATCCTGCTAATAGCTTCAGTAATCATATTTTCCTGGCGATTCACTTCATCTGCACTCGACTCATTTCCTATATTTGCCCTTTTAGAAATAATCTCAGATAGGGTATCCCTCTCAAATTCAGCATAAGATTTAGCGGCTTTGACCAAATTCATCAATGCATTCCATCTTGCATCCTGTTGAACTCCGATTTGAGAAAGCGCATTTTTATTGATCTCATCTAAGCTTATAAATTTTCTTTGAGCAGATATAAAATAGACGACGAGAATGGCGATGATTATAAAAATATACAACATTTTTTCACCCCCTTATCATTTATATAATAAAAAATAGCAAAAGAAAATGTTTTCATCAAAATTGAAATAAATGAAATTCAAATGATAAATCCAATCTTAAATCAAAATATTAATTTATTTATAAATATACCCATATTTATAAATAAAAAGCGGGCGAAATTAGATTTCACCCTTTAAATGTCTGAATATATTATAAACTAAATCAAATTCTAATGACAGGAACCCAAAGCTCCGTCTCGTAGTCATCGGAATACATATCCTCATTTATATACTTCAAAATCTGGATATCCAAAATGTATATAAGCATTTTCAGAAAAAAAGACTTACATTATACAGCCCTCATGAATACAATCCGGCACCTTGCCCTTTAAAGAATCAAAAGCATAATCAGTTTCGGGTACATCCATTATTCCAATCCTACAGTCCCATCGGTATTCTCAATATCAAAAGCCGCCATATAGTAAATGAATTACAGTCTTTAGGTTCAAAGCATGCCCCATATAAAATTCCGTCTTCCAATTTTTCTAATTGATTCTCATAGATAATATCTAATAATTCCTACCATACTTTAAAATCTCCTATTCCTACTATTTCTTCCTTAGCCCCACAATTTTAAAAGACAATTTTCTTTTGATCATAATTTTTATATTTTCTCCCCTCTTATACTAATTAATAGTCGGATCGGAGAAAAATCCTAAATCTCTCACCCTTTCTTATCTTAGTTGAAGTATGATGATGAAATCTTTTAAAAGCATTTGTAAAAGAATCAGATAATTATATCCTTATTTTTAGCGATATAGATTATCCTGTCATCTCTGATATCAATAGCGCCTCCAGTCAACTTCCTCAGCCTTATACTCAATAGAGAGTATCCTGTGATTATGGAAATATCCTGCTAAACATCGCCATAGAACAAACTGAAATCATAGAGATTCTTTTTCATCTCCAAATTCCTGATGATATTATAATTTATATTCAGATATCACGCTCTATATTTCAGGTATAAATAATATAGGATGAAAGATAATAAACTCTCATTTCTGAGAGTTTATATAATCCTAATGGTTCATTGAATTGATAATCTTATCATTCATCATATTATAAGAATTCCAAATTTCATTCGTCAAACCGATATCAATTTCTACACATAATTTTTTTATGAAGCCCATTATTTGTTCGCTCTCATATCCTAATATATTATTTAAAAAATCATCTGTAATAGATATGATTTGATGAGCCGCTTTATTTCTGGCTTTTTCCTCAATTTTTCTAAGTATCTCACATAAATCTATAAGCCTATCGCTTAGTCCTTTTTCTTTTATTATCTCTATCAGATGTGAGCTGTATACAATTGAATTGATATTAAAAGTATTTTTAAACTTAGAGTTTAAAATCTCAAGAATTCTATTTTCATCATCTTCAAATTTATTTGGATTCCATCTGGATACCGATTTTGTTTGGATAAAATAATCTTTAATATCAATCTTACAATTCGTTTCGATTACTATTATAAATAGATTATATATCAGAGGCGTGATACCCCTTATAAATTCCAAAATCAAACCCCGTCTTCTAATGATATCCAAATACAACATATATTCAACTTCTTCCTCATATTTACCCTTATGAAGAAAAAATCTTTCACCGGTTTTTTCCAAGAATCTATCCATTCTAAAACTATCAAGATTATTCCTACAAAGAGCAGCATTTATTAGATTATATGATTTTTCAGGTAAAAACTCCCTTACAGTTTCTGAAACCGTTAAGGCTGCAGAATAATTATATTCAGACAAATGATTTGAGATAATTTCCTTTTTTAATTCATAATTAAAATTTTTCATTTCTGCAATAGATGTCCTATCGATATACTTTTCCGGATTATCATTAATATCCTTTGTGACATGAAGATACAATTCCAAATCATAATCTCTAATAGTGTAATTCCCTCTTTTATATGGCGTTGATACCTGCACAGGTATCATCTTAAAATCACTTATGGCAGTTAAAATAAATAGGGCATTTTTCATTGCAGGAGTTCCTGAAGAGATATTTAAATAAATCTCATCATTTTTATGTTTTCTATGAATTTTAGATAATACTGATCTAAAATCCTTATAAAAATAATCGAATATATGAGCATCAATCAGATTTTCTCTTGCGATTATTTCATAATCAAGCTCGATATCAAAGCCTTTATAAAGCTCTTCTAAAAAAAGTATATATCTATTATCCCTCTGATTCAACTCTATAATTTCTTTTGACATATAGAGATATATTTTTTCAGGTTTATACTTTCTACAAATCTGCAGAAGAGAACCTTCTTTGTCATTATTTATAGAAATAGGATCTGTATTACCGACTGGAGAAAATAAAATTCTCATATCATCATCCTTTCTGATTTTAGCAATGATAGGATATTGGAATTCATAATATTAAAAGTTAAATCTCCTCTCATAATAAATAAAACCGATCTAGAAACCAATCTCCAAATTATCTTTTAGTCTTTCTATTATATTTTATCATAATATCCCCTTTGGGGATTTTATTGTTTCTTACTTGCGAAAGCATAGAGGAAGCTAAAGAAAAAATAAAAAGAATAAGAGTTACCGTCCCCTTTGGGGATTTTGTTGTTTCTTACCTTTTTCAGCTGCTTCTAGCACTATCATGTTCGCGATAGAGAAGTTACCGTCCCCTTTGGGGATTTTGTTGTTTCTTACTTATAACCGGATGTACTTTGTAGAAGGTACAGTTCGTGAGAAAGAGTTACCGTCCCCTTTGGGGATTTTGTTGTTTCTTACACTATGAAGACATGCTTCAATGCGGCAAACTAGCAGTTTGTTACCGTCCCCTTTGGGGATTTTGTTGTTTCTTACTATAACACAGAATTCGGCGAGGAAATTGCAACACAAAAAAGAGTTACCGTCCCCTTTGGGGATTTTGTTGTTTCTTACAGTATTGCTATATGTCGATAATTGTGAATCAGCATATAATGGTTACCGTCCCCTTTGGGGATTTTGTTATTTCTTACTTTGAAAGAGAAGTTTTAGAGAATGGAAAGACATTTTTGTTACCGTCCCCTTTGGGGATTTTGTTGTTTCTTACAAAAACATGAAAAATTACAAAGAATTATATCTAAAAGAGTTACCGTCCCCTTTGGGGATTTTGTTGTTTCTTACTAAATGACTTAACAGTTAAGCCTTGGCAAGAAAAGTTCTATAATGTTACCGTCCCCTTTGGGGATTTTGTTGTTTCTTACTATAATCGGAAACATATTTTAGGAACAGGAGGGAAAATAATGCAAATAGTTACCGTCCCCTTTGGGGATTTTGTTGTTTCTTACATAGTATTATACCAATGTCCAACAGTTGACGACAATTGGGATGTTACCGTCCCCTTTGGGGATTTTGTTGTTTCTTACTGTATAAAAAGGAGTGATAGACATCAAAAAAGAACTAAAGTTACCGTCCCCTTTGGGGATTTTGTTGTTTCTTACGGATTATGTGCAGGTCATTGATAATATAACATCATTTTTGTTACCGTCCCCTTTGGGGATTTTGTTGTTTCTTACTCTATCTTTTATACTCATGTATTTTCAATGCCTATAAATATAGTTTACGGCTTGATTTCGTTTTTTTTAAAATAATCAAATTTATAATCTACTAATTTCTATAAAGATTGAAATCTAAACATCGTCTAATTAGTTTGTATTTTGTCAATTCCCATCCTCAGATTTTGACTTTATTATATTAAATACAATTCAAATTGATGGATTAAGAGATAGAGGCATATTGGCCAAGAAGCTTTTTAATGCCTCAATTCTCTAAAGTTTTTCTAGCTATTATCATATGATTGATCTTTATTTGTTTCTTTTAATCGTTTAAAGACTATATAAAATATTTAAACTCTTTTGTTTTAGATTATAATTACTTTTTCTAAATAATTTCCATTATCTGTTCCGAAGTTAAATACCTCTCCATATGCTGATAATTTATATATTCTAACATTATCTGTTTCTTTATTAATAAATATTTCTATTTTACTTAATAATTTTTCAAATTCATCGTCATTTAAATAAGTCTCAAAGCATGATTTTTGTACATGAGTCGCATATCCTGATAAAAACTTAAAAAATTTTGTTCTTGTACTATTCTTTACTATATCATAAATAATGAGAATTAAAAATTTATCTTCAAATTGTTGATTTTTATTTATTTCATAATAAAAGTTTTCCATCATTTGCCATTCACCTTATTCTTAACGGATTGTATAAAAAGGGATCCGAATTTTCTATTGCTTTACTGAATTTTATAGACTGATGATAGATCGCCTTTCTATATGAAACCGGATTATCTAAATAACTTAAATAATTCTGTTTTATTTCCATTTTATTCTGTAGTTCCGCTAAAAAAAGTTTTAAAAAATCTTTATTTAAAAATACTCCATCTGCTGTTATTTCAAAATCATTTATAGATACTCTTCCATTTAAAACCATTGAAATTACTAAAGAATCTACTATTATCTGTCTAAATTCTTCAATCAAATCGCTAGCAAGAGATGGGTGTTTTCTTGTATGTCCATGAACAAATCCGCCATAAGCTGATAATCCTACAGATTCAATCTGACCGATTATTTCATGTAAAAGAATTGTATAACCTAAGCTAATCATTGAATTAAATGGATCTCTAGGAGGTCTCCTCGTTCTTTTATTAAATTTGAAATCTTTAGGCATAATCTTGCCTAAAGCAGAATAATAATTTTTGGAAACAATTCCTTCATAT
>JAUNVF010000040.1:0-16738 GCA_030537815.1 Tissierellia bacterium
CAAAAGAATTTGAGGCATTAATTTATAATAGGATTTTCAAAAAATGATAATATCTCATCTTTATTATCTTTTACATTGACCTTTTTATAAGAATCATTTGTTATCATCAATACAGTATTACAGGCTTTAAATAATAATTCCGTATCATGTGTTATGATGATTATCGGGACTTCTTCTGATTTTTCTTTTATTAAACCCGCAACAGATTCCATCCTTTTGAAATCTAAACCGCTCGTAGGCTCATCTAAAATTATCAGCTTTTTATCTTCGACTAAAGATGTAAGAAGAGCGAGTCTCTGCTTTTCACCTGATGACATCTCCTGTGGGTGATCTGTCCTCTTTTCCCATAGATTTCCTGCTATTAGATAATCCTTAACCATCTTTAAGTATTCCTTATCGCTCAATTTATTTTTTGGAATTAACTCATTCTCAACAGTATGAGAAAAAAGCTGCGAGTCGGCATCTTGAAATACATAATAACAGTTTCGGATTCTCTTCTTCTTTGATTTTCCATAGCTTATCAAAGCATTTTTTGCGTCAAGCAATCCGCAAAGCTGTTTTGCCATAGTTGTCTTACCCACTCCATTTGTGCCGATAATCCCCATACATTCTCCTTTTTGAAGGCCGACATTCAGATTTTTTAAAAGGATTCTATTTCCAATCTTTATATCGAGATTTCTTATATCGACAGTCTTTTCACTCTCATTTATATCCCTCTCCGGATATAAATCCTTTTCGTCAAAACATCTAAGATTGTTTTCAATCCTCACCTCATCATCGAGTTCAGATTGTTCCAATATCTTTCCGATACTACAATCTTTCATTATAATCATTTTATCGCAGATATCTCTCAAATAAAATAGCCTATGCTCCGCAACGATTATCGTCTTACCCATATCCTTTAGTTTTTTCATAGTTTCTTTTAAATCGAGAGTTGAAAAATAATCTAAACTCGCTGAAGGCTCGTCGAATAAAACTATATCCGTATCATATACTAGAGTTGAAGCTATGGCGACCTTTTGTCTTTCGCCCCCAGACATTTCAAAAACAGATTTATCTTTTAAATCTAATATGTCCAGCTTTTCCATAACTTCTTTTACTCTTTTTTTTAATTCTTGTCTTTCCATTCCCAAATTCTCTCCAACCAATGCCACCTCATCTTCAGCAATGGTCGAAAAGAATTGATCCTTGGGATTTTGAAAAACATTTCCCATATACTTAGCTAATTCGCCTTTTTGATAATCTTTGATATCCCTTCCTAAAACCTTTACATATCCTTCTAATTTTCCTTCATAAAAATCTGGAACAAGACCATTTATAGACCTCAACAAAGTAGTCTTTCCACATCCCGAAAGTCCCGTCAAGACTATGAATTCACCACGCTTAATATCCAATTTAATATCCTTTAATTGCGGCTGATTATCATATGAGAAGGAATCGATTCTTATTTCTATTATATTTTCTGCCAAATCGCCACCCCCAAGATAACCAAGACCGAGACTAAGGCTATACCATCGATATACCTAAATCGGATATCTCGATAAGAAGTTTTTTTACAAGGATACTCAATACCCTTTGTGATAATTGAAGCCGTTATAATATCCGCTATCGAAAGGCCTCTGTAAATCAATGGAACTAAAAATACTTCAAATGACCTGACAGGATGCAATATA
This sequence comes from Tissierellia bacterium, assembly GCA_030537815.1. Lineage (GTDB taxonomy): Bacteria > Bacillota > Clostridia > Tissierellales > Peptoniphilaceae > Microaceticoccus. The sequence continues at coordinate 1,674 of JAUNVF010000040.1, forward strand.
TTAAATCCAAGATTTCTTATTTTAACAGCTTCTCGAATCTCTTTCATCCTATGCCTGAATTCCGGAACAAATCTAAAAAATATGGCTATCGCAATGCAATAATCATAATTAAGGCCAATATTGCTATATGCCGTCATCAGTTCTGATGATGTAAATGTTCCTATCGCCCTAGCCATTGTAAATAATGGCCATACTTTAAATAGAAATACAATCAGAGGATAAAAGAATCTCACTCCAATCGAAGAATAAAGCCTTGAATGAAGTACGAAAAAAATAAATAATCCCATAACCAGATATATTGCAAAGAATTTTAGAAATTGTCTTAAATCCATAAATCCCAAGACAATAAACCCGATGACGGCCATAATGTATTGCAACACGCTATTTCCCAAAAAAATTATAAATGTTGATATGAAAATTATAATCAATATAGTCACCGGGTTTAAAAAATACTTTTTGTCTTCCATTATCAGTCTAAAACGCTCTTCTGGTTGTCTTTTTTACTGAAAAACTTATGGTAAATATAAAGTCCGAATTTTGCTCCAATAAAGCTAACGACAACCTGTATCAATATCACCATAATTACATTTAATGGCTTAGCATAGAATCCTGACATCCCTTCAATCGCTTCGGGAGTAAACATATCAGGGAATAATTTTGCCAATCCTTCCGGTTTCAATGCAATGAGGAAAAACAGGCCATGAAGTGCAAAAATAGTTTGTGCTATGACAAATGTAGAAGTCAATCTCTTGTCATTAATATAATTTGACGAATTACCTATTAATAGTTCAGCCACTATTGCGGTCACAATTAGAATTACAATCATAGGCCAGAATCCCATAATAGTGTAAATTATGCCCATTATTAAATAATACAAGAAAAGAGTCCCTCTTTTTGGTACCTTATGACATAAAGTCATGAATACAGGTGCTACGATTAAAGAAGCCATGGAATGGTTTACAAATAGCATATATGGTCCGAATAAACCTGATATATATCCGCCAACCATCTCAAGCACAAAAGCTATGACCGTTAAAATCGTTATCTTTATGATATCTTTAAGTTTCATTTTTCCCTCCTATCTAAATATAGTATTGCAATACATCTCATATCAATATTGCTTCTCATTTGCATTATACCACTAAAGCAAAGAAAATGCCATTATATTAATATATTTATATTAAAATTAATCACTTTACTTTTATACTCTCTATAATATAATAATATTGAGTCAAAATTAAAAATCCTATAGATTAATTAAAGAAGGGTTAAATACAATTACATAAGAGATTTACAGATATTGGAGGAAATATGAAAAAATTTGATTTGATTGATGATTTTTTAAAATTTATAGACAAATCTCCCGTCAGTTATCAGGCGGTGGACAACTTAAGTCAAAAACTGATTGATTCAGGTTTTGAAAAGCTAGACAAAGGAGAAAAATGGAATTTAAGGCATAGCGGAAAATATTTTATAATAAATAACGACAGCTCCATCATAGCATTTAGAATCGGAAAAATTAATTCTGACTTTAAATTTCATATAATAGGCTCTCATTCAGATTCACCAGGATTCAGAGTCAAGCCAAAATCAATAATGGAAGTAGACAGAAATTATATAAAACTGAATACAGAAGTCTACGGTGGTCCTATTTTATCGACATGGTTTGACAGACCTCTTTCACTAGCTGGAAGAGTGCTGATAAAAGGAGATCAAAAGCCGATAACTAGGCTGATAAATATCGATAGAGACCTTTTAATAATTCCTAATCTCGCAATTCATATGAATCGAGAAGTAAATAATGGTTACACATTTAATGCTCAAAAAGACACTCTTCCCCTCCTATCTCTAATGCAGGAAGAAGCCGATGAGAATTTTCTTCATAGATTGATATCCGAAGAAATTAAAATAGATCAAGATCAAATACTAGATTTCGACCTATACCTATATGTAAGAGAAAAAGCGAGCATTTTAGGTTATAATAGTGAATTTATCTCGGCGGGTAGGCTCGACAATCTAGCTATGGCACATTCATCGATTAATGCCTTAATCGACTCCGGCGAATCAGAATCTACAAATATCGTAATCGTTACAGATAATGAAGAAGTTGGAAGTATGTCGAGACAGGGAGCGGACAGCCCGATGATTAGAGATACATTGGAGAGAATCTCAATATGCATAAATGGAGAAAGAGAAGATTTTTATAGAGCGATTTCGAAGAGCTTTATGATCTCGGCCGATATGGCGCATGCGCTTCATCCAAATTATGCTGAAAAGGCAGATCCGACAAATTATCCGATTATAAATAAAGGCCCCGTCATAAAATTGGCAGCTTCAAAGGCATATACTTCTGATGGGTACTCATCTGCAGTATACAAGCAATTATGCGATAATGCCGGGGTTCCTTGCCAGGAATTCACAAATAGATCGGATTTGAGAGGTGGTTCGACAATCGGCCCGATAACTTCAAAGCATTTAGATATAGCGGCAGTTGATATTGGAAATCCCATGCTTGCCATGCATTCAGTAAGAGAACTTGGAGGAGTAGATGATCATTATTATATCTATAAATCCTTTATAGAATTTTTTAAGTAAAAAAGTCCCGAAAGCATCGCTTTCGGGATTATTTTAATAATTTGTAACTGACTTTACATAGTCGGAAGTTAAATCACATCCAAAGCTTTCAGCAGAAAAATCACCATAATTTAAATCTACGACTATATTTAACTCCTTTATATTCTCCATATCTTTTATTATCTGATCATTTAAATCATTGGCCATTCCATTTTCATACATTATTATTTCATGATTATCCCATCCATATTTTATCTTAACTCTTCTATAATCAAAGTCGACACCTGCATTGCCCATATTTGATAAAATCCTCGAAAAATAAGTATCGACAACACTCATAGCCGCCTTATATCTCACACTTGAAATAATTGACTTCGCCAAAGCCTTAGCATCAGACTTTGATCTTGCACCATTAACCCTACAAATTAAGAGCTTGGTAGCTCCTTCACCGTCTTTTGCGAGCATTTTTGCAATTTCTCTTAATGCAATTTTAAATAAATCTAAAAATTTATAATAATTTTCATCTCTTTCATTTATTAAATCATTTCCTGCAAGTCCCGATGCCATTATCAAAAAAGTATCATTTGTAGAAGTATCACCGTCAATGCTTACCATATTTATAGTATCATCAACAGCTTCCGCCAATACTTCTTGCAATAATTCTTTTGTAATAGCAATATCAGTAGTGGCATAATTAATAGTTGTTCCCATATTTGGATGAATCATACCGCTACCCTTGCCCATGCAAGAAATACAAATATCTTTACCGGCTATCTTTTCCTTTATAGTTATAGCTTTGGGAAAAGTATCAGATGTCATAATCGCCCTTGCAGCAGCTTTAAAACTTTTTTTATCAGGCCTATCCATTTTCTCAAATCCCGATTTTATTTTTTCCATGGGTAGTCTTTTACCTATTCGACCGGTACTCGCCGGAAGTACTTCTTCTTTAGAAATATTTAGAAAATCAGCAGCCAATTCGCAAATCTTCTTTGCATTATCATATGCGTCCAAAACACAGGTGTTCGCAATGCCACTTAATCCGAGCATGGCTCTTGATTTATCCCTTTTTATATTTTCCATACAATATTCTACAGTACCGCTTTTTACAATATTCTTAGTAAAAACTCCAGCAGAAATAGATGGGATATCCGAAAAAATTATCATTAAATCCTCTTTATCCTTACCTTTTCCGCTAATATCAGCATTGACAGCAGCCGAACTAAATCCAATCGGTGCGGTTATATTACCCTCTAAAAATTCCATTTAAATACCTCTCATCTTTTTTATGTAATTATACAATTAATTTATATAATAAGCAAAGTGATTTAGAATCACTTTGCCTTTTCATCGATCGCCTTATATATAATCTGAATATCTTTCTTCTCAAATCTTTTCTTAAACTCATTTAAAGATCTTTTTGAAAATAATGGCTTAGAAGAATACCCGCTACAACCCAAGAAGAATTGCAAATAAGGATTTTCTATAATTGCCAAAATCAATTCAGAATCCGTAAGTTTTAAAATTTTTTTAAGATATAAAGCTCCAAATGCAAGCCTTGAAGAATAAGCCTCTCTTCCCAAATTTGAAGGAAAGTTTTCAGCATAAATTTCATCAATCAAATCCCAAGGCATTTTAGATGCAAGTTTAATCCACCTATTTTGAGGATCTAATTTGATCCCTTGAAAATCTTCTGGACTATCATAAAAAGATATTTGTCTGCTTTCTTTTTTATATGACATTCTATACTCCTCATCTTAACTAAGTTCCGCAATAAGTTTTATATCCTTTTTTCATCTCGATATCCATAGCCTCTTTAAATTTATTAGGTATCTCTGTGCTATAATTATATGGACTATTCAGATATTTTAAAAAATCTTTAGTAAATTTTATATTATTATTTTCTACCGCCTCATAAATCGCAGTTTCAACCATATGATTTCTAGGTATAATTACAGGATTATTCGATTTCATCAATAAAATAATCTCATCTTTTGTTTTATTTTCCTTCTTTATCCTATTCTCCCATAGATTTATAAATTTATTAAATCTTTCATCATTTTTTAAAATCTCATCAAAATCATAATTAGTAAAATTATAAAAAAGATTTGTAAAGTCTAGGCTATTCTCATTCATTATATTTAATAATTCATCAATTAAATTTATATCATCATTATCAATATATTCAATTCCGATTTTTGCCGCCATTTCTCTTAAATAATATTTTTTATAAATCTTCATAAAATTTTTAACTATTTTTGTCAATTCAGTAATAGAATCGTCTCCCGGAATCAGATCTATAAATAATTCTGCAAATCTAGCCAAATTCCACTGTGCAATCATAGGCTGATTTTTATATCTATATCTTCCCATGCTGTCGATTGAACTAAAAACTTCATCGAAATTGAAATAATCCATAAAAGCACATGGACCATAATCTATACCCTCGCCGGAAATGGTCATATTATCTGTATTCATCACACCATGAATAAAACCCTTACTCATCCAAAGAGAAATTAATTTTGCTTGTCTGTCAATCACATTTTCTATAAATAATAAATATTTATTTTCATCATCTTTTAAGCTTGGATAATGTCTAGAAATAGAATAATCAGCAATTTCTTTAAGCATATATTTCCCGCCTATTTCAAAAGCATATTCAAAAGTACCTATTCTAATATGACTGGAAATAGTTCTTGTCAATACCGCTCCTTTTTCTATTTTTTGTCTAAAAACTTCTTTTCCATTGGTTGCAAGAGCTAGACTCCCTGATGAACGGATATTAAGCGACTGCATAGCAAAGCTGATGATATATTCTCTAAGCATCGAAGCCAGAGTCGCAAGACCATCTCCAGACCTTGAATATGGAGTTTTACCTGAACCTTTTAATTGTATATCCCATAAATTAGAATCCTTGTCCTTCCATTCACCCAAAAGCACTGCTCTACCATCTCCAAGTCTTGTATAATAACCAAATTGATGACCTGAATAAGCCTCTGCTATAGGATTCCAAGAAGGGTCTATAAAATCCCCTGTGAAAATTCCAATATTATTTTTTATATTTAAATCCATTCCCAAATTTTTTGCCAATTTGTCATTAAATAAAACCAAATCTCCTTTAACTGCTGGTTCAGGATTTATTCTATAATAAAAATCTTCTGATAATTTAGTATAATAATCACTACATAATTTAAAATCTACCATAATACACCTCTTAGACTATTTACCCAATTATCTATAAAAACTAATCTGAATTATTGTAAATTAGATGATTATTAAATTATGAAGAAAAGTGAAGATTCGCCGATTCAATTGAAAATAATTATCGGCAAATGCTATAATGAAATTGTAAGGCGCCTGACAATATTATTCTTTAGGAGGATTATATGTTTACTAAATTTAAAAAATCGTTAATTTTAGTTTTTATTGTAGTTTTATCCATGGGCTTATTCTCTGCTTGTAATAACAAAGAAGAAAAAACAACAGAAGAGATAAAAGTAGAAGAAAAGCAAGAAGTTGTGAAACAAGAAGAAGAGAAAGAAGAACCCAAAAAAGAGGAAAAAGAAGAAGAAACTGAAAAGGCTGAACCTGAGAAAGAAGAAAAAGATGAACTAATTATGTGTATGGGTACAAGACCACCTGGAGAATTTGATCCTAAAAAACGTTGGGGTCTTTACAGTCAATCTCAAATCCTTCATTCAGCTTTATTAAAGAAAACTCCAACTCTTGAAATGGTAGGAGATTATGCAAAAAGTTACGAAATCAGTGATGATGGACTTACTTGGACATTTGAATTAAATGATGGCTTTAAATTTTCGAATGGTGAAGATGTAACTGCTGAAGACGTAAAATTCACTTATGAAATGCTTAAGGAAGACGGAATTAACTGGGATTTAAGTTTTATAAAAGAGATAGAAATTCCGGAAGCAAATAAAATGATATTCCACTTATCTGAACCAAGATCAACATTTGTTGCTCAATTATCTGAAATAGTAATACTTCCAAAGGATCATTATGACGATGATTATAGTGAAAATCCAATTGGATCAGGTCCTTATAAATTAGTGCAATGGGATAAAGATCAGCAAGCTATATTTGAAGTAAACCCATATTATCATGGTAAAGAACCTCATTTTAAAAAGTTTACTTTGCTTTTCTTGGATGAAAATGCAGCATTAGCAGCTGCTAAAAATAAAACTGTTGATCTTATATATACTTTACCTGAGTTTGCAGATGAGAAAATAGACGGCTTTAAGCTTTTCTCATATGAAAGTAATGATGTAAGAGGAGTTTCACTACCTAACCAAAAATCGGGATATGGAGAAACTGAAGATGGATATCCAGTAGGTAATGATATAACTTCTGACTTAGCTATTAGAAAAGCATTATATATAGGTTTAAATAGAGAAGAAATGGTTAATACTGTATTAAACGGACATGGTAAAAAAGCTTATTCATTAGTTGATAAGATGCCATGGTGGAATGAAGAAACAGAAATTGAAGACAATAAAATTGATGAAGCAAAGGCATTATTAGACGAGGCTGGCTGGGTTGAAGGTACTGACGGAATAAGAGAAAAAGATGGTAAAAAAGCTACATTTGATTTGTATTATCCATCTGCTGACGTTGTAAGAACAAATACAGCCGTAGTTGTAGCTGAACAAGCTAAAAATCTTGGAATTGATATACAATTAATAGGAAGTAACTGGGATGAAATAAGAACAAAAATGCATTCTAATGCTGTTTTATTTGCAGGTGGAAGACATCATCCACATCAATTCTATGCAATGCACGACATTAACGGTGCTGGAATCTCCTATGATAATATAGTTTACTATCATAATCCTGTTGTACAAGAATATATGGAACAAGCTATGCATTCAACATCTCAAGATGAAGCTAATGAATTATGGAAAAAGGCTCAATGGGACGGAGAAACAGGAGCAAGCGGTTTAGGAGATGCCCCTTATGTATGGTTAATCCGTTTAGATCATATACACTTAGGAGATGCTAGAATAAATGTAGGTAATCAGCCAATTCATACTCATGGACACGAATGGTCACTACTTGCAAATATTGGCGAATGGACATGGGATGCAGATGCAAAAGCTGAATAATCTAATTAATTGATGAAGGAGAAAAAAATGGCACAAGCTAAATTTATATTAAAAAAAGTTGCTAGAGGTATATCTTTACTCTTTGGATTGTCCATTTTAACCTTCTTTATGATGCATAATTCACCTGTAGATCCAATAGAAGCTTATTTAGGTGGAAACACCAGTATTACTAGAGAGCAAAGACTTGCCTTGGAAGAACATTGGGGTTTAAACGATCCCCCTCAAATTCAATATTTAAACTGGCTTAAAAATTTTGTATCAGGCGATATGGGATATTCTAAAATACACAGAAGACCAGTAGTAAATATAATAAAAGAGAAATTTGTTTCATCTATTATACTGATGGGAATAAGCTGGGTTTTATCTGGAACTATTGGATTTATACTTGGTATATATTCTGCAGTTAAAAGAGGAAAATTTGCTGATAAATTTATCAAGTGGATTTCTTATATACAAGTTTCGGTCCCGACTTTTTGGTTGGGACTGATGCTTCTGATTGTTTTTTCAGTATGGCTAAGATGGTTTCCAATCGGAATTTCTGTACCAATTGGAATGTCTAAAGAAAATGTTACCATATGGAATAGGATTCATCATATGATACTACCAATAGTAACATTATCAATCTTAGGTATTGCTAATGTTACTTTGCATACAAGAGAAAAGATGATAGATGTTTTAAATAGCGAATATGTTTTGTTTGCTAAGGCTAGAGGCGAATCAAATTGGGAAATAATAAAAAATCATGGTTTAAGAAATGTTTGTTTACCCGCAATAACTCTTCATTTTGCTTATTTTAGTGAGTTATTTGGAGGATCAGTACTAGCGGAACAGGTATTCTCTTATCCCGGGCTGGGTTCAACCTTGACTGAAGCGGGACTAAAAAGTGATCTCCCTCTTTTAATGGGAATAGTAATGATTAGTGCAGTATTTGTTTTTAGCGGAAATATGCTGGCTGATATCATAAATGCATTTATCAACCCGAGATTAAAGGAGAATTTAAATGAATAAAACAATCAATGCAAGATCAAAATTAATTATTTCTCTTATAATATCAACCTCAATAATAATCATAGCATTAATTTTAAGTTTTAACTTAAGCAGTGATAATCTTATTACAAATTTTTCAAAAAGATCTCTTCCTCCCTCAATTAATCATATTTTTGGAACAGATTGGCTAGGTAGAGATATGTTTACCCGAACAATTAAAGGTTTAAAATTATCTTTAATGGTTGGATTTATAGGGTCTTTTATAGGAACTGCCATTGCTATGATTTTAGGTGTTATGGCTGCAACTATGGGTAAAACAATTGATGCCATTATACTATGGTTAGTAGATATGTTCATAGGTATTCCTCATTTGGTTTTTATAATTCTTATATCATTTATGGTGGGTGGTGGAATTAAAGGAGTAATTCTTGGAGTTGGACTTACACACTGGCCTTCTCTTACTAGAGTTATTCGAACAGAGGTGCTTAGTATTAAACATTCAGAATATATTGAACTGGCTTCAAATTTTGGAAAATCAAAAACTTTTATTATAAAAGAACATATAATTCCTCATATATTACCTCAGATAATGGTTGGTTTCTTATTACTATTCCCTCATGCTGTAATTCATGAAGCTGCAATAACCTTTTTAGGTTTTGGATTATCAGTTCAAACACCTTCAATAGGTTTAATACTTTCTGAAGCTGTAAAACATATATCAATCGGTGATTGGTGGCTTGCACTATTCCCCGGACTTTCACTAATCTTGGTAGTAAAAAGCTTTGATAGTATTGCAGAACAATTTAGAAAATTAATTGATCCAAATAGTGCAAATGAATAATTTTAGAGGGTATGAAATGAAAAATAAAAAAGTTGTATTATCAGTAAATGAACTTTCTATTTCTTTCACACAGTATATAAAGGGATTACAAAGTAGAATAATTGAACCTGTTAAAGATCTTTCTTTAGAGGTATTAGAGGGAGAAGTTCATGCCATTATAGGAGAAAGCGGTTCAGGCAAAAGTCTTTTAGCTCATTCTATACTGGGCATCTTGCCAGGTAATTCAATTTGCAAAGGAAAAATGAAATATTTTGGAGAAGAATTAGATCAAAAAAGAAAAGAAAAAATTCGTGGAAAAGAAATAGCATTTATCCCTCAATCTGTTAATTATTTAGATCCTTTGATGAGAGTTGGAAAACAAATCAGAATTGGAATAAATAAAGATAATAGTAAAGAAATAGAAGAACATTTGCTACAAAAATATGAATTAAATAAAAAGGATGGAGAAAAATATCCTTTCGAACTATCCGGAGGTATGCTAAGGAGAATTCTATTTGCCACCAGTATCAGAGATGGAATAAAATTAGTAATAGCAGATGAGCCAACACCAGGTATACATCCTGAAGCTTTATCAGCCATACTAAACGAGTTCAGAAATATCGCTGATCAAGGTGCTGCTGTACTTTTGATTACTCATGATATAATTTCTGCTCTTAGTATAAGCGATAAGGTAACTGTTTTAAAGGATGGTAGGGTTGTCGAAACCTCGCCTGCTGAATATTTTCGCAATGATGGCGAACTGCTTAAAGAAGAATATACAAGAAATCTCTGGAAATGTTTACCAATAAATGATTTCTATATGGCAAAGGAGTTATAATATGGCATTAGAAATAGAAAACTTAGGATTTCATTATAAAAAATCCGATTGGCTTTTTAGAAATTTAAATTTCACATTAGAAAGAGGAGAGATTGTCGGCATTTCGGGATATAGCGGATGTGGGAAAAGTACATTTGCAAAGATACTTGCAAATTTCTTAAATCCGGTTGAGGGTAGGGTTCTAATCGATAACGAAAAATTTCAAAAAAATGTATATCAACCGGTACAGTTAATTTTTCAACATCCCGAGAAGACATTAAATCCTAAATGGCATATGAAAAAATCTCTCAATGAAGCATATACTCCCGATGATGATTTACTCGAAAGGTTTGGAATTCAAAAGAAATGGTATGATAGATATCCCATCGAGATATCAGGTGGAGAAATGCAAAGATTTTGTATTGTAAGATCTTTAGCTCCACAGACAAAATATTTAATAGCAGATGAGATTACAACAATGCTGGATGCTATAACTCAAGCTAAAATCTGGAAAGAACTTTTAACGATATGTAGAAATAGAAATCTTGGACTAATGATAATAAGTCATGAAACGGAGTTGTTATCTAAATTATGCGATAGGATTGTTAGCCTTGAACAAATGCAACTCGGACTAAATAATAAATGATATGTCTTCTTTCTTACTTTTTATATAGCCGCTGCAAAGCAGCGGCGCTTTTTATGAATTTGTATTTTTATTTTTTACAGGAAATCTAATTTAATTTACATATATATAGTCTTCTATATAATAGTAAAAAGAGCCTTTGTGATTTTTCATTATGGCCCTACAATTTTTTAAGCCTATTCCTGTGCTCTCGCCAGATTTTCTCATAGTTCTAATCGCATTTTCCATCTTAATTATAATTTGCCCTTTATTTATTTTTGAGTAAATTCTTACAATCTCGTCAGGATCACCATATCTGTTTATATTTGTAAATATATTGTCGAATAGTCTCTCAACCATTCTGACATCATAAAAAAGTGCGACCTTGTGTATTGGTAAATCCATATCTAATTTAAATCCATTTTGTTCAATATATCTTGAGCAATGCTTTAGTATATCGATTAAATTCATATAGGAATTGCATCTTAATAGTTTTATTCCTTGGTTTTCATTATCTTTTATATAAAAATACTCGAATGCTATATCGGTTAAATCCTGCAGTTGATACGCTCTGTCCAATGTGTATTTCATATATTGTTTTTTTAAATCTTCGTCGTCAAAATCCTCGTCATTTAGTATCTCCAAATATCCTGTCAATGTGGTCAAAGGGGTTCTGAGATCATGAGATATCGAACTAAGTACTCTCGTTTGTCTTTCATTTGTCTTTTTTTGAATTTCGTGATTTTTCAGCATCTGATTTCTAAGTAATTCAACATGTGAAGCGAGATGTGATAATTCGTTATTCCCTTGAAGTAAAATTGGATTCCTATAATCTCCGTTATTTATTACATGAACTTCGTCTATCAAATAAGTTATATAATCTCTTTGTTTTTTTACTAAATCTATCATATATACGATATATATTACAAAGCAGATAATTAGACTGACAAATAGAATAATATCTTTATAGAAATGATTTTTAAAACCGACCTCTGTCACCGGGAGATATCTATTTATGAGATAATAACCAATAAAATGGACTATTAAAAGTACCGGAAATGATACTAAGATATATTTTAGAGTCTTGTATATGAATTGATCTACAAGTCCATATGAATTTCTATTAATCATATATGATATACCCTTTCCCCCATACGGTACTGATATAATTCGTTTCTTTGTCTAATTTACTAAGTTTTCGCCTTAGGTTTCTAATATGAACTACTATATTATTATTCGCCGATTCACAGTAATCATAACCCCATACGGTCGAAAATATCTCTTCTCCGGTTACGGTCTCACCTCTTTTATGGATGAGTAGGATTAGTATTCTGTATTCTAGATCTGTTAAATTGAGTGGCTTTCCATTTACTTTTATGACCCCTGTCATCTTATCGTATTCCATCTTGCCTATTTTTATGAGGTCGCTGTTTTGGATATTGTATATCGTGCTTCGCCTTATCATAGATTTAACTCTCGCTACCAGCTCGACTGCAGAAAATGGTTTTACCATATAATCGTCAGCTCCGCAGGCCAAACCCTCGAGCTTATCGGTTTCGCTTCCCTTTGCAGTTAAAAACATGATTGGAAAAAAATAATCATCTCTAATTATTTTACAAAGCGATATACCGTCCATTTCAGGCATCATTATATCTAGTATTCCTGCAGAGATCGAGCTTTTGGAGAGCATTTCTAATGCCTCGTCGGAATTTGTAGCTTTTAAGACAGAATATCCTTCTTTTGTAAGATGGTATGAAATTATATCGAGTATTTCTTGATGATCATCTACAACTAAAATATTGCCCTTCATTTTTACACTTCCAATTCTAATACTGATTACCATTATAACATATGAGAGATTATAGCACTATAATTACCGTTATATTTTGTTCTATTTTCATTTATATGATTTATTTTTATATTTGTAATTGCTTTGGATATTTAAAATATTATTAGATTATAAAATCGATTATTCTCCTTATAATTAATCAAAGAGTAGAATCTGATTATAATTTGAGGATAATTTATTGTAATTAATTTTCTATAGATTATTTTATCATATTTATAATTATATTAGGAATTCCTTTAGATGAGTTTTAATTAAAAAAACTTCTCATTCTGTTTCAATGAGAAGTCTAATTTTATTTGTATTCTTTTTTAAAACTCTTGTATATGCCAATACTCTCGTAACCGAGACGGTCGTAAACGAATTTACCCAATACAGAAGCTTGAAGTATCATCTTGTCTGCTCCCAATTTAAATCCTAAATTAGTCAGGAATGTCACTATATCTTTGCCAAGGCCTTTTCCTCTATGCGCCTCTAGTGTTGATATATAGTATATTCCGGCTACATTTTTATCCGGATGCTTTGTCAGCATTCCAAATGATACAACTTGATCTCCATCTTTTATAATAGCTGCTCTTAGACATGGATCGGTCGTCCACATTCCACCCAATAGGAGTTTTTTTGAAGTTTCATCTTCTAATTCAAATGCTTCTGAAAGTACAGGTATCGCTTCTTCAAGTAGTTTTTCTCCGTCTGCATTTTGTGGAATCAGTATTATATCATTTTTGAGTTCTCTTTTTATTGGAGAATCGATTATCATCATAGGACCACCGGTTTCGTCTTTTATAAAGAATCCTGCATCGCCCATTGCTGTTCTAATTTTTTCGACTGCTCGAGGGTGAACTCTGACGGACCATTTTTTTCTCGGATCGTCCTCAAATCTTTTCATTGCCTCAATCAAACCATCTACATCTCCGTCTGCATCAAAGGTACCGCCCCTTAAATGAGCATCGTCTTCTGGGTTTCCCATATCGTAGACCATGAATCCATCTCCCTCATTCATGAATCCACCAACTAGTTCTATCCTTTTTTTAACCGTATCTTTTAATTGCTCATGTGCTAAATCCTGTAATCTTTCCAATTCATACCTCCATTTAATAATCTATCATAATTTTAATTTTCCATATCATTTCATCTGATATTTCATTCAGATAATTTCTCAGCTCTGATTCGAGTATATCGATATCGGGCTGATTTGAATTAACTAGCATGTCGATATATGCATATTTATCTCCATTTTCCACAACTATTCTAAAATCAAATATTTCTTTATATTTTTTATTAAATCTCATGAGATCTTGTATTTTTTCTAGCACTCTGATTTCTTCATCGGTATAATCCCCTATGGGATCCATATGGATGATGCAGTCCAAATCGAATTTTTCGGTTACTCTTCTCTGAGCTTTTTCGATTATATGATGTAATTCGACTATGGTCTTATCCGCAGGGACTTCTACATCGAGTGAAACGGCGCCCCTGTCAACACCATAATTGTGAACTTGAATATCATGCGCATTTTTTATATCGGGAAAGCTCTCTACTTCTCTTTTTATTTCTTTGACTAAATCTGAATCCGGACTTTCTCCTAGTAGCGGCGATACTGACTCTCTTATCATCTTAAATGCATTCCTGACTATGAATAAGGATACCAATATACCTATATAGCCATCAATAGGAAAAGTAGTGAATTTTACTGTTATGAGCGGTATAAGTACAACTATAGAGGTCAATACATCTCCCATATAGTCTACGGACATGACTTTTAATGTAGTCGAATTGATTATTTTTGATGTATCACCGTATAGCTTCGCCATCCATATTTTCGTAATAATTGTTAGTAAAATTAAGATTATGGATAATAGGCTATACTCTATTTGTTCCGGATTTATTATCCTATTTAATGATGATTTCAAGAATTCAAATCCGATTACAATAATTATAAATGAAATAAATAATCCACTTATATACTCAATCCTGCCATAACCATAGGGATGATTTTTATCTGCGGGCCTATTCGACAATTTAAAGCCTAGAAAACTTATAATCGAATTAAGGGAGTCAAAAAGATTATTTACAGCATCAGCTAATACCGATATTGATCGAGTAAATATTGCTATACCAAATTTTAGAATCGCTAGTAATATATTTAAAAAAATTCCAATCTTTGTAATAGTATAGGATATCTTCTCCCTATTTTCAGATTTATGATAATCTGATTCAATTTTAATTATAAATTTTAAAATGCTCTTCGTCATTTTCATAATATCCCTCTTCTCATTATCAAT
>JAUNVF010000040.1:16748-21585 GCA_030537815.1 Tissierellia bacterium
GAGGTATTAGCTATTTCACTTTAAAATCATCCTAGTATCTGTGCTAAATAAATTGACTTGATATTCTAAATTATTTATTGTTTTCTAGTTTTACTAATGCTCATAATTAAAAAACTATTTCAATATTAAACTATTTTAACTATAATTTCAACTAATTTCGAAATTTATTGAGGAGCACCCTATTTTTAGGATACTCCTCATGTTTAAAAAGGTATCAGCAGATTTTATATAAATTTCCTATCGTATAGCATTGCTGCATTTAAAACGACGAGAACTGAACCGGCATTGTGAACAATTGCTCCTGTTATTGGATTTAATATGCCTATAACCGATAATACTATGGCTACAAGATTTATCATCATCGATAAGATGATATTTGTCTTAATTGATTTAACGGTGGCATTTGAAAGTCTTTTAAGATATGGTAGCTTTAATATATCATCACTCATCAATGCAATATCAGATGATTCGATTGCTATATCAGAACCAATACTTCCCATCGCAATTCCCACATCGGCCGTTTTAAGTGCCGGGGCATCATTTACGCCATCGCCCACCATACAAACCAATTCGCCATTTTGTTGGTATTTTGAAATCATATCGACTTTTTGACTGGGCAAAAGCTCTGCCTTGTATTCTTCTATTCCTATATTTCCGGCCAAATATCCGGCGGCCTCTTTGTTGTCGCCTGTCAATAATATGGTTTTAGTATCTATATTATTTAATTCTCTTATAGTCCTTATAGAATCTTCTTTTAATATATCTGACAATGCTATGATGCCTATGCATCTATTAGATTTGCCTACCAAGACTATCGCCTTGCCTTGGGAATTTAAGCTCTGTATCTTGGAATTTAATTCCTCTGATGAGATATTATTTTCTTCCATATACTTTTTATTTCCACAGTATACTTTTTCTCCATCTATTTTTGCTTCTACTCCTCTTCCCACTGTCATTTTAAATTCTTCTACTTCAATTAATTTTAAATTTTTATCTTTTGCAAATTCGACAATTGCTTTTCCCAGTGGATGTTCACTTTTCTTTTCAATAGATGCTGCCATGCTCAATAAATTTTCTTTATCGTAATCTTTTGCGATTGTAATTATATCGGAAACCACCGGCTTTCCCTTTGTGAGCGTGCCGGTTTTATCAAAAGCTATTATATTAGCTCTTCCCATCTTCTCTAATGCTTCTCCGGATTTTATTATAATTCCATGCTTAGTCGCCTGTCCTATTGCAGCTACAATTGCCGTCGGAGTTGCAAGTGCCAAAGCGCAGGGGCAAAATACTACTAATACAGTTACAGCTCTCGTAAGCGCCGGCATTGTTCCTATTTTGAGTAGATAATTTACGATAAATGTTAAAATCGCTATTCCTAGAGCTATAGGCACTAGCCATACAGCCCATTTGTCAGCTATTCTCTGAGTTGGGGCTTTCTTGTTTTCAGCATCCTTCACCATATTTATAAGTTTTTCTAAAGATGTATCTTTACCGACCGCTGTCGCTCTCATATCTATCGAGCCATAACAATTTAATGTCCCGCAAAATACTTTATCTCCTATGCTCTTGTCGACAGGCATCGACTCGCCTGTCATTATAGATTGATCGACAGAACTATCTCCTGATACTATCTCTCCGTCCACCGGTATATTTTCACCGGGTAATACTCTCAAAATATCATTTAATCTTATATCCTTTATCTTGATTTCCTCTTCTGAGTCTACAGAATCTCCCACTCTCCTGGCGATTTGAGGGACTATCGATGCCAGTTCGGTTATTCCTTTTTTAGCTCTTTCTATCGTCTTTTCTTCTAATATTCCTCCGATTGCCATAATAAATGCAACTTCACCAGCTGCAAATATCTCTCCTATAGCTATCGAGGCAAGCATTGCAATTGAAATCAGCAAAGCAGAAGAAATCCATTTTTGATATATTAATCTCGTAATCGCAGAATACAAAAGTGGAAATCCAGAGATTATTATAGTAATCCATGCGGGATCTATTTTAGTTTTTGTTCCGATTAGCAAAATAATTAAACTTAAAATCAAAAATATTCCCGATATTATGGTCGCTTTTAATCCTGAAAATAATTCCGATATTTTTTTCAAAAGAATACCTCCCTTGCATTCATTTATAATAAATAGTACAATAAGTACTATACTGAACATTTAGTTCTATAACTTATTTCGATTATATTATTATAATAATTTGATTTCAATAATCAATTGCCCATTTTTGTAAGATACTGAACAAATTTATGAAAATGTCTGAGGTGAAAAATGGATAGGAGAAAAATCAAGACTAGGGAAGCTATTTTTGAAGCATTTCAGAAATTATTATCGAAGAAAAGCTATACGAGAATAACAGTACAGGAGATAATAGATGAAGCAAATATTGGAAGGTCGACCTTCTATTCGCATTTTGAGACTAAGGACTATCTTTTAAAAGAGATGTGTACCGAAATTTTTGATCATGTCTTTTCTAATGCACTCGAAGTTGAAAAAACCCATGACTTTTCAGAAAGCCGTGAGAATCCAAAGGATTTGATTGCACATATTCTATATCATTTAAAAGACAATCAAGAAAGTATAATTACGATTATGACTTGTGAGAGCAGGGATTTATTTGTCAGATACTTTAAAGGATATTTAAATAAGATGATAGTCGGGATTTTCCCCGATCCAAAAAAAGGACTGCCGAATGATTTCGTAAAACATCATATAAGCAGCAGTTTTATTGAAATGGTAAATTGGTGGATATCAAATAAAATGGCTCAGTCACCAGAAGAGATGGCAGATTACTATCTTTCTGTCATACTACCCATATACAAATAAAAAAACTCCGACTATGCAATTCGGAGTTTTCTTATTTCTACTATTCCAGAACAATATGAGAATTTTATATAATCAGTGTAAAGATTGGGCAATTCGT
Organism: Tissierellia bacterium; assembly: GCA_030537815.1. Taxonomy (GTDB): domain Bacteria; phylum Bacillota; class Clostridia; order Tissierellales; family Peptoniphilaceae; genus Microaceticoccus. Next base: position 19,680 of record JAUNVF010000040.1, read on the forward strand.
CCTTAATCTCGTCATAAACTATATAATTTTCTTCATCATCCCAGTCATCAACTCTTTTACTAAGTATTTCCAATTCTTTCCTGTACTTTGCCATGACATCTGCTATAAATAAAATTCCATCATCACATAGATGTTCGACTATTTCTTTAATCAAATTTATCTGCTGTTCAAATTCCAGCTGATGAATTGAATAATTACAAAAAACTATATTGTATTTTTCTCCCTCAATCTCATTTGGGAGACCATTGCTGAAATCCCAAGAAATGATTTTGGACTCGGGTAATTTTTCTCTTGACATTTCTGTCATCTTTTCTGAAAAATCAATCCCCGTAATATCAAAACCTTCTTTTGACAGCTCTGTCGATAGATCTGTAGTTCCTATTCCAATGTCAAGAGCTTTTCTCCCTCTATGTTTTAAAGCTCTATTTTTTAAGAACTCCTGAATTTTATTATATGCCGCAAATGTGTACTTCTTATTGTCATTCGCCAATTTAACATCTCCATTATCCGAAGATGACCAAACCTCAAATAAATTTCTGTTATTATTATTTACCACTATAAACCTCCAAAAAGCTATTGTGCTAATTATAACATATTTATCGCTTATATGGTACTCTAATATGCAAAATATAATATTCTCTTTATTCTTTCTCGAGAACATAGACTATCTTCTGTAATAAATTAACAAATCAAATAAGTATTATAGTTTTTATATAATCATTCAAATTTCCACATTTAAGCTAAAAAATTTTAACTAAAAAACTCAACTAATATAAATCAGATAATTAATTTATAATTTTTTGCATTTTTGTAATATTTAAAATTATTTTTGTCTTTTACAGATAATAGGCATGATTCTTGAGGCATGATATTTGGTAACCCGATTTCGAAGTCTTTTGTTAATAGTAGCAGAATTAAAGAGAAGATCTCTTTATGTAATAGCTCATTTAACTTGTCACCTATTTATAATTACTATAAAAGTTTATTATTAACCATTTTAATTACTCAAAATACTAAACTAAAAAGCTGTCATATTATACGGGTATTCAACAAAGAGTTAATATACCATATACCAAGGATTAATAAATGATATATACAAAGACCTAATTATGACTATTAAAGTCACTAATAGCCGTTTTGATGACAGATATAAGAAAATTATCATACCTGTGAAGTATTAAATACAAGCATGGTAACTCGAAACATATCTTGTCAAATAATCCTCAACATAAAATTTACTATTAATAATTTCTCTAAAGATTGATACTTTAATGTATAAATGCTTATTACCGAATATACTTTAAAATGACTTAGATTAAATAGATATAATATTTAACATTAGATTTTAAATTAATATTATTTATATTGAATCATAAGATTAATTAAAACCATACAAAACTTATAAACTACATTTAAATAAGATTTACATATCAATGCCATAAATTCCTAAAATGTAAAGGTGAAATATATTATAATAAAGATCGATTAGGTTATCTAACTGATAATTAAATTCTTATAATAATTGTAATCGTTACTTTTTTATAAATTATATTAATAACTATAGGTAGATATAAGATTAGACAGTACTAATAGAAAGAATTTACTATTCTCTTATAATAATATGTCCGTAAAACCATCTCAAGATAATAACATGGGAAATTTAATATAGTAATTTTATTGATTGGTATTTAATTCATAAGACTCAAATGTGAAATAGTTTTTATTTATTTTTATAATGATTATATTATAATATAAAAATACTATACTATTAGAAGAATATATACAGAATGAGATTACATATAAACATATATTCTAAATCAAATATCAATAACCATAATTATTAATCTATTGTCTTTTAACAATCTAAAGAAATATATAATCCTCTATAAATTATATAAAGTCTTAG
>JAUNVF010000041.1 GCA_030537815.1 Tissierellia bacterium
CGATAAAGATAAGCTTCAATCTAGGATTAAAGAATTAGAAAATATCAGCAGAGAGCTTGAAATAGCTCTGATAAGCTATAATAATTCCATAAAGAATTTTGAAAAAGTATATGAAAATAATCAAAATGCCTTAATTATGCTTGCTGAGAATTTAAATAATATAAAAACTACGAAAGCTGCATTATCTTCTCTTAAAAAATTACCTGATTCTTTTTCAAATACAGAAGAGTTTTTTGCCTATCATAGGGAAATAAATCAAAAATACTCTAAAATTCAAGATGATGAATATAATACTAAGATTGAGTATAATAGAATCCAATCTGAATTGCCAGATACGACATATGAAGAGATGGAAGGAGAGTTGAGAGATGCAGAAAAAAGGCATTTGAGATTTCTAAATCAACTCAAGACTCTAAATGAAATAAAGAGAGCTTTTAATGAGACAAAGTTGGAGATGGCTTCTGATCCTATGAAAGAATTGAGAGAAGGTACAGATAAATATCTAAAGTCAATAACTTCAGGAAATATATCAATAGGAAATATGGACGAGAATATGAATCTCAAGATAAGGGGAAGATTTAATAATAGGATAAATTACAGTCAACTCTCTGAAGGATCTAGAGATAGCATATCCTTAGCACTTAGATTATCTTTTATTGAGAATCTATTTAAAGACGGCGGTTGTTTTACTTTCTTTGATGATGTTTTAAATGATTTAGATATATATAGAAAAAAAGAAGCGATTGAAATATTAAAGCAATTCTCAAAGAAAAACCAAGTAATATTTTCAACATGTGACCTGGATTTAGCCAAGAAGCTCGGAGGAAATTTTATAGAAGTCAGATAAAGGAGGCAAAATTGGAGAACAAATACGATAAACTCAATAAAGCTATAGATTTTGCTACTAAAGCTCATTTGGGTATTTATAGAAAAGGATCTAAATTACCTTATATATTTCATCCAATGGAGGTAGCAAAAATAACTTCGTCTATGACAGATGATGTTGATATAGTAATAGCTGCTCTCCTACATGATACTATAGAGGATTGCCCCGATATAAATGCTGATACAATAAGACGAGAATTTGGCGAAAGGGTTTTGGATTTGATATTGATGGAAACTGAAGATAAGATGCCGGATGAAAGGCCTGAAGATACATGGCTCAAGAGAAAAGCGGATACCATTGAATCTTTAAAGGATGCTCCAATTGAAGCTAAAATAATAACTCTCGCTGACAAATTGGCTAATCTTAGAGATATTTATGTGGACGAGATAAAAATGGGTGAAGAGGTATGGAATAAATTCAATGTCAAAGATAAAAAACTTCACAAATGGTATTATGAAAATATTATTGCGGGATTAAGTGAACTGGAAGGCGAATACGCATATAGAGAAATATTAAAGTATTTTAATTTGGTATTTGGAGGTTAGATGAAAAAATCAATTAAGATCATTTCCATATTTTTAATTCTATTAATTATGATTGCAGGTTGCAGCTATATCGGAACAGTCGAAACAGATCCGGACATAGCTGAAGATAGAGAAATTGCAATTGAAGATCAAAAAGATGAATTAAAAGCTGACGACAATGATGTCGAAAAGGGCAAATCCTATTATCAGATGGAGGAAGTTGCGAAGTATATAAAAAAATACGACGAATTGCCGGATAATTATATAACTAAAAGAGAAGCTAGAGAATCAGGTTGGGATAGTCAGAAGGGAAATCTATGGGATATAACTGATATGAAGGTTATAGGTGGAGATAGATTTGGAAATAGAGAAAAGAAATTACCTGAAAAAGAAGGCAGAAAATATTATGAATGCGATGTGAATTATAGCGGTGGACATAGAGGAGCGGAAAGACTTGTGTACTCAAATGATGGATTAATATTTTACACAGATGATCATTATGAAAGTTTTGTTGAAATTGAATAGTCGGGGGAGAATATGAGAAGAATATCTTTAGATGGAAAGATGATGACTGACAAGGAGAATACACATATATATCTCAAGGAAAAACTCGAATTACCGGATTATTACGGGAATAATTTAGATGCTTTATGGGATCTGCTTTCTTTTGAATCCAGACCAACTGAAATACAGATAATTAATATATCTATGATACTTAAAAATCTAGGCGATTATGGTTATAGTCTTATAGAGGTTTTTAGTGAGGTAAATCATGAAGGTGGAAGGGTAAAATCAGAATTTATCTATTGATAGATTTTACAAGAGAAGCTAAAGATTTTTATAAATTTGTGATTAAGATTATATCAAAATTGAAAAATTATTATAAAAGATATATGGTATAATAAAGAAAAACAAGGATAGGAAAGGTGAATATGAGAATTTTATTAATATCTGAAGAATTGAAAGATCTACCTAAAGATACAGTTTATTTGCATATATCAAATTGCTCCGATTCAGAATCTTATGAGCGATACTTAAAAGCGCATATAGACGGAGCGTATTTTCTGAGTATTACCGGGGATTTATCGAGACCACCTGCGCCAAATGAGGGAAGATGTCCATTGCCAGATATGGAAGATTTTAAGAATGGAATTTCAAAGATGGGAATCGGAGCTGACAGCACGGTTTTGGTATACAGCGATTCGCATCTTATGAATGCGACCAGAGCTTGGAATATGCTGAAGATAATAGGAGTAAAGAATGCATATATATTGTATGAAGGTTTAAATGGATATATGAGAAAATCTTATCCTATTTCAAGTGGCGAGGTAGATCTCGGAAATGAGATAGGAAAGGGACTAGATGTAGATGAATCAAAAATCATCGAATACGAATTTGTAAGAGATAATTGCGAATCAGAGGATATAGTTCTTATCGACTCGAGGAATTCTATAAGATTTAAAGGCATAGAAGATGTCGTAGACGGGAAACCGGGACATATACCGGGTGCAGTTAATTATGATTTTTCGGGAATTGCCGGAATCGATAGACCTCAAATAGAAGAAATAAAAGAATATTTTAAAGATTTGGATACTGAAAAAGAGATAATAATTTATTGCGGTTCAGGGATGACGGCTACAATCAATGCCGCTCTATTAGCGGATATTGGAGTAGATTCAAAAGTATATACAGGATCTTATAGTGAGTGGATTAATAGAATTTAATATAAAGTATAAAAAATGGGAAGGATTATACTTCCCATCAGACAAAAGACAAGCCCAGAGTTTTTTAACTCTGGCTTTGTCTTTTGTCTCAAAGCACCTCTCGGGTGCTTTTTATATCATACCATATTTTCCGGTTTTATATATTTATCAAATTCTTCAGCTGTTAAAATTGACAGCTCCTCTGATGCTTTTTTTAAAGTTATTCCATTGGAATGAGCGTATCTTGCTAGTTTTGCAGCATTGTCATAACCAATCTTCGGTGCTAGTGCGGTTACCAGCATTAATGAATTATTTAGATTAAAACTCATCTTATCTCTATCCGCCTTTAAACCTGAAAGGCATTTCGAATTGAAATGCTTTATTCCCTCTGATAAAAGTCTGACTGATTGAAGAAAATTATATATTATCAAGGGCATGAATACATTTAATTGGAAATTTCCCTGTGATGCAGCAAAACCGACGGCAATGTCATTTGACATTACTTGCACGCAAATCATAGTCAATGATTCAGCCTGAGTTGGATTTACTTTGCTGGGCATTATAGACGACCCCGGCTCATTTGCAGGAATATTTATTTCTCCAATTCCGCATCTGGGACCACTCGCTAACCATCTTATATCATTGGCCATTTTCATAAGATCGGCTGCCAAGGACTTTAATGCACCATGAGCATTTGCTATTGCATCATGTGATGTAAGTGAATGAAATTTATTTTCCGAGCTTTCAAATGGAAGACTGCTGTATTCTGAAATCTTGGCTGCAACTCGAATACCGAAATCCTTAGGAGCATTCAAACCCGTTCCGACGGCAGTTCCTCCGATAGCCAATTTGTATAGGTATTTCATCGAATCTTCAATCATAGATTTAGTTTTTATCATCATAAATTTCCAAGCTGATATTTCCTGTGAAAATGATAGGGGAGTGGCGTCCTGAAGATGAGTTCTACCGATTTTAATTATGCCTTCATTTTCTTTTTCTAAATTTTCCAATACTTCAATCGCATTATCAATTTCAGGAATCAATCTATTTTTTATGGCTATAGCTGCTGAAATATGAATTGCCGTTGGAAATGTATCATTTGAACTTTGTGACATATTTACATGATCATTCGGATGTAGTAAATTAGTGCCGACGATTTCATTTCCATAATGTGAGATGACTTCATTTACATTCATATTTGATTGGGTACCGCTTCCTGTTTGCCACACAGTAAGTGGAAAATGAGAATCCAATTCACCTGACAATATCTTTTCACAAGCTTTTACTATCAGTTTAGATCTATCCTTGTCTAATAAATTCTTTTCAAAATTTACTTCAGCACATGCCTTTTTTACAAGGACCAGGGCATGTATAAGCTCCAAAGGCATCAGTTCAGAATTTTGAGGGAAGTTGTCATGACTTCTCTGCGTCTGCGGTCCCCAATATACATCTTTTGGAACTCTGACTTCTCCTAATGAGTCTCTTTCAATTCTAAAATCCATAATTCACCTCTAATTATCTCCTTCATTTAGATGTTTAATAATATACATTGTAAAATTTGCATCTGCAAGCAATATATCATAGGAATCAAATAATTTAACATTGACGACAATAGTTGACCTTCCCTTATGAAGTACCTCTGAGACGGCCTTTAGTTTTCCCTTTGAGGTGGACTTTATATAATTAATTCCCGATTGTAAAGTGACACTTTTCTCGCCGAGAGTACTGCCGGTAATACCGGCACATGTATCGCAAAGTGTAAAAAGTATACCGCCGTGGACTATTCCATAGGCATTAAATAATTTTTCTGTAACTTCCAGCTCTATGACCGCATGACCTTTAGAAACTTCTACTAATTTAATTCCGTCGAGCTCCAAAGGCCTCAAATGAGCCTCTATATATTTTCTCAATTTCTTATTAAAATCCAAAAATCCACCTCCAAATTTTATTCTTCCACTTTATAGATCAAATCGAGGATAGTTCCATCTCTATACTCCGATATTGCTACAATATCATTTGATTTATTAAACTTTTTCGGTATGCCCGTCATTTCATCGGCTATCTTTTTTAAATCTTCAATGGGCATAATATCAAGATTAGTTTTTTCTTTTAGCTTATCAATCAATTCCGAATGTTTTGGATTGATTGCGACTCCTCTTTCAGTAACTAAAATATCAATGGTTTCTCCGGGTGTGGTGACAGTGATAACCTCGTCAGTTATACAGCTTATTCTAGCATTAACAAGCTTTGAAACGATTATGGAGAGCTTAGCACCCGCTGCGGTATCCGCATGGCCTCCAGAGCCTCCAAGTATTATACCATCGCTACCTGTACTTACATTTACATTATAATTTAAATCTATTTCACTGGCGCCTAGAATTACTATATCGAGTTTAGAGCATATACTTTCAGGATTATTTATATTTGCATATTGATTTGATGACATTTTATTATGTCTATCGTTTTTAGCTATCGATTCGACAGCGGCGAGATCGAAACATTGAACATCATACAATTCATCAAATAAATCTTCTTCAAGCATATCTACCATATATGAATTTATTCCACCCGAGGCAAAGCTGCCCTTTATATCATTTTTTATCATCAAGTCTTTAACTTCTTTAGCTACAGCTAGGCTTATTCCTCCGGCCCCTGTTTGAAAGCTAAATCCATCTTTTAAAAGTCCCGAACACTCAATTATTTTAGCGCAGTCTCTCGCGATTTTAAGCCCTACAGGATCTTTTGTGATCTTTGTGGTCCCGCTGACTATTCCATCCGAATCGCCTATCTTGTCTATTTTTACGACATAATCGACGAGATAATGAGCTATCTCAATCTTTTGCAATTCGTCTGTGATAAAATCGGTGATAGCGACAACTTTTTTTGCCGCTTGTGCATCGGGATAGGCATATCCCAAAACACCACATGAAGACGGGCCTCCTGATCCACTGATATTACCAATTTTATCCATTGCCGGGGAAGCGATAAAAGCGATATCTATATTTAAATCTCCTTCGAGTATCGATCTAGGTCTACCTCCATGAGTCGATATTACGCAGATATCCTTACATTTGCCGAAACTTATAGCTTTAGCTACGGGACCTGAGTAATAAGAGGCATATATTTTAGTTACAGTTCCGTCCTCCATCATCTTAACTAGGGGTTCATGGCAAGGGAAGATAGCAGATGCTGCTATTTTTATATCTTTTATTCCCATTTTATGAATTTTATCCATCACTAGATTTAATACATAGTCTCCATTTCTAAGATGATGATGAAAACTTATAGTTAATCCGTCTTTTAAATCTAATTTGTCAAGCACATGGTCGAGATCATCGTAAAACTCAGGTTTTGTTTCTGCTTTAAGGATTTTATAATCTTTTGGTTTATAATTTGAAAAAGCTCCCATATATGGATTGTTCAGCCCAGGTCTGCCCAGTATATTCTTCATCTTATAAGCCCCCAATTCTTTGCATTTTCTATTGTATTTTTCGCTCTTTTGATGACCGGCAAATCGACCATTTTATTATTGTAACTAAATACTCCAAGTCCTCTCTTCTCAGCATCTTCTGCTAAATCAATTATAGTTTTGGCTTCTTCAATTTCAGAAGAAGTAGGTGACATGATATCATGAACAGGTTCGACTTGTCTGGGATTGATAAGTAGCCTTCCATTTAAACCTATGCTCTTGGCAAATTTAGTGTCCTCTTTTAAACCTTCGATATCTTCAACATCTGTATATGGTGTGTCAATACCGTCCACCTTAAAAGCCCTTGCAGCAGTCGCCAGAGTAAATCTGGCAAATTCTATTTCTAAATTTGACTTTGTCCTTTGAATTCCCATATCGCTGCTATAGTCTTCGGCGCCCAATATCAATGCAGTAAAGAATTTTGATTTTCTGCATATATTTTTAATATCTAATATACCCATTGCAGACTCTATCAACAGCATGGTTTCAATCTCAGTTTTTATATTGTTTTTCTCCATTATTTCGATCATTTTTTCTTCTACTTCTGGAACTGATTCAGCAGAAGCTTTGGGTATTACGATGGAGTCGGGATTTGCTGGAATTATCAGATTCAAATCTTCTTCCCAATAAGGAGAATCAATCGGATTTATTCTCACAGCGACTTCGCTATGTTTAAATACTAAATTTTCTAATGCATTTCTAACTAAAATTCTCGCCGAATCTTTCTCATCTAGAGATACAGCATCTTCTAAATCGAATACTACAGTATCAGCTCCTAATATATCGGCATTTATAAGCATGCCCGGGTTATTGCCCGGCATAAAGAGAAGTGACCTTCTACTCATTTGATCTTTTCACCGCCGTTTCCACTCTAGCTTTGATAGTACAATCGAGCGCTCCTTTGTCTTCTACAATGATCCTACAATTTTCGATATTATTTTCCTTTAATGTTTCTCTGATTACAAATTCAATCTGTTCACCAAATTGCTTTATGACTGAACTCTTTAAATCCAGTTCTATTCCATTATCACCGGGATAGATTCTAACAAAGCAATCATTAGACTGTAAAGTTCCGCTGACAGCTTCATTTTTTACCTGCATTTAAGTACCTCCTTAAACTCAAAAAAGTTTTTCTTAATTGACCAAAGCAACAAACTAATGCTGATCATGTCACAACTTCCTCCGGGCGATATTTTCTTCTCTATGCAAAAATTTTCAAGAGAAGATAAATCCCCCTTTCCAACCAAAATATCTTCTATTTGTTTTTTATAAGATAAATAATCTTCCATGCCGCATCGATGAATAGCATTTGTATCGTCAGTATTCAAAGCTATATTGAGGAAAAGATCGTCGATTGACGCCCCATTTTCCAAAATCGGAATATATATTTCAAATGCTGATTTATAACCATCTGCAGCTTCGCCTCTAGCACCTAATAACTTATATTCATTATATACTTTAAGTCCATTGCTGTCACTTGAACTTCCAAAGTCATTTAGACTCTGTTTTCCGAGTTCAGATATATTTTGTTGGAGCTCTGAAAAAGATTTTGAATTTACCAATGCCGCTAATATTATAATAAAAGCAAAAATTACACCTTTATGCGTATTAATTCCATATGTACTTAGATAGAGATTTTTCTCACATTTCAATCCAAATTCTCTTAGCTTGGAAAATGATTTTGTATCTATGTATTTGATTTTATTTAGTGAATAAGATAATGAATCAATTCCCTTTAAAAAAGTGTAAAAATCCATGTCATCATGAGATCCATTCGAGTTGGGAATTACAGATCCTAGTGATATATTTCGCATTAGCTCATTGAAAAGACAGAATTCAACTAAATGCAGATTTTCGCATGATAAGAATAAATAATTTAAAACCACATCTTTATAAAAATCTATCAAAATATCGATATCATGTCTTTTACTTTTGGTACAGATGACGGCTTCTTTATCGCATATATAACATTTTCTTCTGGGCATATTATATATCTCTCTGGAAATCTGTATACCATTCTGATCATATACATCTATATCGACCAATCTACCCAATTTATGAGAATTTTCGATTTCAATCGTCTTTGATTTGACAGAATGGGGACTCTCATCGATCAATGCAATAAAAATAAAACCATCAATATCAAATTCATGGCTTATATCGGAAATATCGAAGATTTTATTTAGATTATTGTAGATTGCAAAGACAGTATAATTTGCGTATAAATTTCTTTTGTCTGGTCCGGGATAATTAGCTTTTATACAGACTAAAGTTTGATTATTATTTTTAATTTTATTCTTTATAAACTCAGCTCTTTTTTCTCTTAATTGCAAAATACTCATGATTTCCTCAAAATATATTCATAAACATTTTCCGGTACCATCTCTCTTATCTCTTCTATTTTACCCTTTAAAATCAGATCTCTTACCTTTGAAGCGCTAATAAAATCCTCATCTTTACGCAATCTTTTAATAATTTCTACAGAACAATCAGGATTTAGGGTATCTTTTAGCACCTTATTATATATGGCGGTGCTTTTGTCATATGGTTCGGTTCCCAAAAATCTTATTTTTATATTAAATCTTGGAACGAAATACCTTTTAAAAATCTCGGCATCAATTTTCGCATGCTCTATATCGACGAGCTCGTTTTCTTTTAAAAAATAGGAAGGGAATGTGGCATTTGAAACGATTAAATTTGTACTTGGAAGTACGATGACATCCTTAATATCTCTAACAGCTTCTTTAACAAGTTGGAATCTATCGCTAAAAGGAAATTGATCATTTTCTTTTTCGACGATAAAAACTAGAACTCTATCTACTTTTTGCCTTGCTCTTTGTATTAAATAAAGATGGCCCTTTGTAAATGGATTTGCATTCATTACAATCGATCCTATATTTGAATCGTCAGCTTGGTAATCTAAAGATTTTAGAATCGACTCAACCCCGCCTTCATTTCTGAGTAGAAGACAGCTATTTTCTGTTTGTGCAAGAGGATCAAAATTAAAGCTCTTAAATATTTCCAGATATCGGGGCTTTGTATATACAAAAAGTTCATCTATACCCTCATTAAAAGAATCAGTTATGAGAGAAGAAATTATAGAGTCAAAAAGTCCTTCGCCCTTATAATTATCCTTAATGGCAAAGCATTTTAATACATTGTCATTCTGACCGCCGATTGCGAGCCAATCTCCTTTTTCGTTTATTATTGCGTAAAGAGTATCGAGCGTCTCGTATCTCAGATTGAATTCTTCTAAAAATTTAACTGCCCTATCTTTGATTATATTTATTTTAGGTTCTAATTTTACACATTTATACATAATCCACCTCAATTAGATTATCTATTTGGACTTTAAATGGCGATTTTATATTTAGTCTTTTTGAAAAAAATCTGATAAAACTAAATCTATTCAAAAAATTAATATCGCGAATAGATGGATAATATCGAGGATATTTTAAATCAATTGCATATAATATAAAAATAGTAAAAGCCCAATTGGGCTTTTACCGGTAAATTACTTAACTACATTTTCTTTAAAATAAGCGATGATATCAGAAGACTCGTACATAGGCTTGTCATCTAGAAATAGACAAGGAACTTGTGCACTTCCACCGACCTTTTCTAAATTTTCTTTTCCAGCTTTGTCTTCGTCGATATTGATCATTGGAATCTCAATATCATTTTTGTCCATAAATCTCATAACTTTCATGCAATAAGGACATGTTGGTTTATAATATAATTCTAATTTTGGCATAATTTTCTCCTTTCAATAATATAATTTCGCCAATATATATATACCCAATTTTAAAATTTCAATCATAAATTAATTATTATTGTGAATATTGAAATTACCGTATTTGCTCTTTTCAACTTTTTTGAGTATAATTTATTTGATAATAATAGATGGAGAGTGAAGCTTTGAAAATTAAAGATCTTTTAGAAGGCGTAGAGATTATAGATAGAAAAAATGAAGATGAAAATTTAGAGATAAGCGGGGTTTACTATAATTCAAAATTGGTAAAACCAGGCGGGCTATTCGTGGCGATAGAGGGTCTGTTGACTGATGGACATAAATATATAGATGATGCGATAAAAAATGGAGCAATTGCATTGGTCGTAACTAAGGATGTAGATGTAGATATCCCCGTGTATAAAACTGAAAATAATAGGAAAAGTCTTGCGATTATTTCCGGTAATCTATACGATCACCCATCAGAGAAGATGACGATAATAGGTATTACAGCATCAAATGGTAAGACTTCCACGTCGATGATGCTTAAGAGCATATTAGATCATGCAGGAATAGAATCAGGGTTGATAGGTACTGTAATGTATAAGATTAGGGATAAGGAAATTCCATCTAAATTGACAACACCTGAGAGTTTGGAACTCCAAGGGCTTTTTCAAGAGATATACGAAGCAGGAATGGACACTACTGTAATGGAAGTATCATCTATATCGCAGGAAATGTGCAGAGTTTACGGTGTGGACTTCGATATAGTATGCATGAATAATATAACGAGAGAGCATATAGATCAGCATGGCACATTTGAAGCTTATTTTGATCAAAAGAAAAAGCTGATAACTGAAGCTAAAGAAGATGCTTTCGTGATACTAAATCTTGAAGATGATCATGCAAAGTCTTTAATAAATGAGACTAAGGGAAATATAATAAGCTTTAGCGATAAAGATGAATCGGCTGATATATACGCAAAAGACATAGATATATCATCTGGATTTGGCAAATATAAATTGGTGATAACCAGAGAAATTAAAACTAAAAAAGCTGTCATGAAACCAGGAGAATACGATATATCTTTGAAAGTTGCCGGATATCATTCTGTAGTAAATTCTATCTCGGCAATCGCTATGGCTATAGCATACGGGATAGATATAGATGATATAATAGCCGGAATAGAAAATTATCGAGGTATTGAGAGAAGATTCCAACTTATATATGATGATGAATTTATGATAGTCGATGACCATTTTGCAAATATGGGAAATATATCCATGACATTACAGACATTATCGCTGATGAATTATAAAAAAGCACATATGTTATATGCAATCAGAGGAAATAGAGGAGTAACGGTTAATGGTGAAAATGTAGATACTATAATAAAATGGTCTGACAGAGTTAAATTTGACAATTTTATAGCTACAAAAAGTGTTGAAATAGTAGACGATCATGATATTGTTTCAGCTGAAGAAGAAGATATTTTCAAAAGGAAAATGGACGAAGCGGGAATAGAATACGAGTTGATGGACAATTTGCATGAATCAATCGATGCCGTATTAAATAAAGCAGAAGAGGGAGATTTGGTTTTGTTGGCCGGCTGCCAAGGAATGGACTTTGGAGCTAAGATAGCACTTGAAAATATATCTGCAAGATATCCTGAAAAAGATAAAGATAAATTATTTGAGGTTTTAAAGGATAGAGTTGCAGGAGTTTAAATAAAAAAGCTGCAGCTTAGGCTGCAGCTTAATATATAGGAAGGTAGTTTTTGTGTATTTGGGAGGATGAACAAAAACGTTGGCTCGGATACCATCCTATATCGAATCTTCATTTCATATATATATTAACATATAATTGGGATAAAATAGTTACAATAGCATTACAATATAGGGATTTAATGATGATTTGAAGGATAATTTTTATGAAAACGTTATCTTATCGATAAACGATAAAAAACTTATGACTATTTACTTTTTATATGGTAAAATATTAGAGTAATATGAGAAAATATCTTCCTACGGGAGGTAATATGAAGAGATTAATAATAATCGGAGCAGGTGCGGCTGGATTATTTGCTGCTGTCGAAGCTTCGAAAATGGGATATGAGATTTTAATTTTAGAGAAAAATGACAGAGCTGGGAAAAAGCTTCTGGCAACTGGCAATGGTAGATGTAATTACACAAATGAAAATATTGATATAAAAAGATATCATGGGGAAAATCCCAAATTTGCATTTTCTGCTATAAAGAGATTCGGATATGAAGAAGCTGTAGAGTATTTTGAGAATCTAGGTATAATGACTAAGATATTGTCTAAGGGAAGGGCTTATCCTAGGAGTTTGCAATCGAGATCCATATTGGATGTGCTTTTAATCGCTATAAGAGATAAGGCGAAGATAGTATTTAATGCAGAAATTATTGAAATAAAAAAGGAAAGAGATATTTTTAAAGTAAAATCATCAGATGGAAAAATTTACGAATCTGAAAAATTAATAATTGCGACAGGCGGAAATAGCTATAAAAACACCGGTTCTGATGGTAGCGGTTATTATTTAGCCAAAGCACTAGGCCATGAGATAGTAGAAATTGGACCAGGAATAGTACAAATCAGGCTAAAAGGAAAAGAATTTAAAAAACTATCGGGAGTTAGATTTGACGCCGCCCTTTATCTATATGAAGGCAGGAAAGAGATACATCGCGATTTAGATGAGATACTTTTTACTGATTATGGTATATCTGGGCCTGCAGTTTTACAATTGTCGAGAAGAGCTATTGATATAATAAATAGAGGGAAATCTGCTCTATTTTCAATTGATTTATTTCCGGAATTTAGCAATGATGAATTAGCTATCATATTCAGCACTAAATTTGCATTAGCTTATGACTTGAGCATTTTAGAAGCTTTAATTGGGTGCATCAATTATAAATTGATTAGCTCATCACTCTCGGGAATCGACTTAGATAAAAAGGCGACGGATTTAAATTATGAAGAAATAAATTTATTGTGTAATAGATTAAAGAATTGGAAATTTGAAATTGAAGGCTACAAGGATTTGGATTCAGCTCAGGTCACAACCGGTGGCATTTCAACAGAGCATATAAATCCTAAGAATATGGAGTCAAAAATAATTGAAGATCTTTATTTCGCAGGTGAAATAATAGATATAGACGGCGACTGTGGGGGTTTTAATCTTCATTGGGCATGGGCTTCGGCTTATTCTGCTGTAAATGGTCTTCGATGAGGAGATAATTATGTTTAGAATGAAAAGAAAATTGACTAAATTAAATATGATGGGTGATAAGATCAGAATTGGACTTGTCGGAGCCGGCAAAATGGGCAGAGGTCTAATCCATCAAATGTCGAGAATCGATGGCATGAGGCCATCGCTTATAGTTGATGAAATACCTGAAAAGGCTTATGAATCAATGCTTTCAACAGGTGTAGATCCCAGTGATATAATAAAGACGAATTCATTGTCAGAGGCTGAGATCGCTATACAGAAAGATAAATTTGTAATATCGGAGGATTTTACCCTCGGATATAGATTGGAAAAAATTCAAGCCATGGTCGATGCAACTGGTAATCCTCCATTTGGAGCTAAGATGGCATATGAATCATTAATAAATAAAAAACATGTCATCATGCTTAATGTAGAATGTGATGCAGTCGTTGGTCCAATACTGAATATGATTGCTAAAAAGAATGGAGTCGTATATACGGGATCAGCCGGAGATGAACCGGGAGCGATTGTAGAATTAGCAGACTTTGCAGTTAGCTTGGGATTTGAATTATTGGCTGTCGGTAAGGGTAAAAATAATCCTTTAAATTACTATATAACAGAAGACGATATAAGGGAAGAAGCGATTTCTAAAGGACTTTATCCAAAAATCTTGACTAGTTTTATCGACGGCACTAATACCATGATAGAATTAAATTCAGTTGCTAATGCATTGGGATTTGTCCCGGACAAAATGGGTTGTCATGGCGTTAATACAAATCCGAAAGAGATAGCGGATATATTTAAATTAAAGAGTCAGGGTGGAATACTCAACCAATACGGAATTGTAGACTTCGCTTTTGGAATGGCGCCGGGAGTATTTGCTATAGTTAGCTCTGAGGCTCCGGAAGTTAAAGAACTTATGAAGTACTTGAGCATGGGCAATGGTCCAAATTATTCATTGTACCGGCCATATCATCTGACGAGCTTGGAAACGCCTATAACCATATATGATGCAATTATTGAAAAAGAACCGACCATCGTACCTTTAAAAGGACAAATTGCTGATGTTGTGACTGTTGCTAAAAGGGATTTGAAAAGGGGAGAAAAACTTGAGGGGATGGGAAGTAAAAAAGTATTTGGAACTCTAACTACCCATGAAATACAGCAGAGGGAAAATTATCTACCAATCGCTCTCATCGGTAAGACTGCAGAGCTATTGTCTGATGTTAAAAAAGACGAAATTATAACTTATGATATGGTCAAACTCGATGAAGAGTCGACAATAGTAAAATTGAGAAAAGAACAGGACAGATTGGGTCTGTAAATGGAGGAAATATGTATAGAATAAAATCTACTATTGGATTAGAGAAGATAGAAAAATACGATTATATCAGATCTTTAATCTCAACTCAATTAAGAGATGAAGTCGATATCGTGTCGAATCTCTCAAATATATCAGCTATGATAATGGCTTGTCTTGAGGATTTGAACTGGGCCGGTTTCTACCTGTTTAAAGGTGGAGAATTGGTATTGGGACCTTTTCAAGGACTTCCGGCATGCAATAGAATTAAAATAGGTGAGGGTGTTTGTGGCAGAGCTGCAGAAAAAAGAGAATCTATTTTGGTAAAAGATGTCGAAAAATTTCCCGGTCATATAGCATGTGATGAGAATTCAAAATCAGAATTAGTGATCCCTATAATATCGGAAGATCAACTCATAGCTGTTTTAGACCTAGACAGCCCTACTCAAGGTAGATTCGACGAAGTAGACAAAGAACAATTAGAAGAAATAATGAATGGCATTGCAGAATTTTTGATTTGATTGGAGGATAATTTGGAATACAAAGATTTTTTGGAATTAGATAAATTTTATGAGCAATTACCTAAGGGCGCTTTTTTAACGGTTTCTGATGGAGAGAATGTGAATACCATGACTATAGGTTGGGCGCTGAATGGTATAATTTGGAGAAAGCCTGTTATCGCAATTGCTGTAAGAAAATCAAGATATACTTATGAATTAATTGAAAAAGCAGAAGATTTTACTATAAGCTGCCCATTAAATAAGGATTTGAGCAAAGCCTTGATGATTTGTGGCACTAAATCTGGCAGAGAGATCGATAAATTTAAAGAAGCTAATATTGGGATAGCAGATGCAAAATCAAATTTATCACCTATAATAGGTGAATGTGAACTTCATTATGAATGTAAGATAATATATTCTCAATTCATGGATGAAGATTCCCTGTTCGATGAGGCAAAAGATCTATTTTATAAGGAGCCCGACTTCCATAAATTCTATTTTGGTGAATTGGTAAATTCTTATATTAGATAAAAGAAATATTTACGCTTGACTTTATTCAATCTTT
This sequence comes from Tissierellia bacterium, assembly GCA_030537815.1. GTDB lineage: Bacteria > Bacillota > Clostridia > Tissierellales > Peptoniphilaceae > Microaceticoccus. The sequence goes on from JAUNVF010000041.1 coordinate 15,907, forward strand.
TATATATTATTTAACTTGTAAATGCAAAGAAGGGAAGAGTAGGCATTATAAAATCCTCAGAGAGTTGACATTAGCTGCGAGTCAATGATTTTTAATGAACGAAGATCACCCCGGAGCAGGGCTAACGAAAGTTTGTCACGTACTCGTGCGTTAAGCGAAAAAGAGGCAGATTCTTCTGCAACAATGGTGGTACCGCGATTATTCGTCCCTTGATGAGGGACTTTTTTATTTTATAAAAGGGTGATAGGATGACAAAATTTAAAGATTTATCAAAAGAATCAGTAAAAGATAGAGAAGTTAGCATATCTAAATACTGGAACCAGATTGATCTTCTACACAGATCTGTGGAAGATAGACCAAAAGAAAAGAATTATGTTTTTTATGATGGACCTCCGACTGCAAATGGAACGCCGGGGATTCACCATGTAATTTCGAGAACATTAAAAGACCTGACATGCAGGTATAAGACGATGAAGGGATTCAGAGTCAATAGGAAGGCCGGCTGGGATACTCATGGATTGCCTGTCGAGATAGAAGTTGAAAAAAAACTAGGTCTAAAAAGCAAAAAAGAGATTGAAGACTACGGAGTCGATAAATTTAACAAAGAATGTAAGGATTCCGTATTTAAATACGAAAAATTATGGAGAGAAATGTCTGAGAGGATGGCATTCTTAGCTGATATGGACAATCCCTATGTCACATTGAACAACGATTATATAGAATCGGTTTGGTGGCTATTAGACAATATGTTTAAAAAAGGATTGATTTACAAAGGTGCTAAGATACTTCCTTATTGTCCAAGATGTGGAACTGGTCTGGCTTCTCACGAGGTCGCTCAGGGATATGAGATGATAAAGACGGATACTGTCTATGTAAAATTTAAATTGGTCGATAAAGATGAGTATTTCCTCGCATGGACTACTACGCCTTGGACTTTGCCATCAAATGTAGTGCTGACGGTTCATCCCGATGTCGACTATATAAAAGTTAAACAATATGGCGAAGTGTATTATATTGCTGAAAAATTAGCTAATAAAGTCCTCGGAGATGACTATGAAGTCCTCGATAAAATGAAGGGAAAGGACTTAGAATATATTAAATATGAACAGCTTCTGCCTTTTTATAAGGTCGACAAAGATGCTTTCTTTGTCACATTGGCTGATTATGTTACGATCGAAGACGGAACCGGAATAGTTCATTCGGCGCCGGCATTTGGTGAAGAGGATTATCAGACGGGAAGAAAATACAATCTACCATTGATAAATCCAGTAAATGAAGAAGGAAAATTCGTAGGCTCGGATTGGGATTCTACATTTGTAATGGATGCTGATCCTATGATTATTGACTATTTAAAAGAAAATAATAAATTGCTCAGAAAGCAAAGAGTGGAGCATAATTACCCTCATTGTTGGAGATGTCATACTCCTTTGATTTATTATTCAAAACCCTCTTGGTATATCGAAGTGACTAAATTAAAGGAACAATTGATCAAAAACAATGATTCGGTTAATTGGTATCCTGACTTTATTGGCGAGAAGAGATTTGGAAATTGGCTTGAGAATTTGAATGATTGGGCAATCTCAAGATCTAGATATTGGGGAACTCCATTCCCGATATGGACTTGCGATGAATGTAATGAAATCACCAGCATTGGATCTAGAGCTGAATTAAAAGAGAGAGCGATTGAAGATATCGATGAAAATATAGAACTCCACAGACCATATGTTGACGATGTCCATCTAAAATGTAGTTGTGGATGCCAGATGAGCAGAGAGCAGGATGTAATAGATGTTTGGTTTGACTCCGGTGCTATGCCATTTGCGCAACATCATTATCCATTTGAAAATAAGGAGAATTTCGATGAACTTTTCCCTGCTGACTTTATAAATGAGGGAATCGATCAAACCAGAGGATGGTTCTATTCTCTATTGGCGATTTCGACACTTACTAAAGGTGTTTCTCCATATAAAAATGTATTGGTAAATGATTTGATTTTAGACAAAGATGGCAAGAAAATGTCTAAATCCAGAGGTAATACATTGGATCCAATCAAATTATTCGACGAATACGGGGCTGATGTAGTTAGATTTTACTCTGTTTCCGTTTCGCCGCCATGGGTACCGACAAAATTTGATATCGCTGGACTTAGAGAAGTTGAAAGCAAGTTTTTCAGATCCTTGAGAAATATTTATAATTTCTTCCAACTCTATGCAAATACCGATGAGATCGATCCGAGAGACTATGAAGTAGAAGAGAGAGCTGAAATTGACAGATGGATTCTGTCGAGATTTAATTCTCTAGTAAAAAATTATCATGAGGATATGGATATTTTTGAATATACTAAAGTCATAAGAAGTGTAAGTGATTTTGTTATAGAAGATGTTTCTAATTGGTATATCAGGAGAAATAGAAGGAGATTCTGGAGTCCTGATATGGACGACGACAAGAAAGCTGTCTACAAGACGACATATGAGATCTTGGTTGGAATTGTAAAGCTTATGGCGCCATTTACTCCATTTATTACCGAGGAACTCTACGACCATTTGGTAGGTGGAGAATCTGTACATCTGGAATTATTACCGGAAGCTGACGAATCGATGATTGACGACAAGCTCGAAGAAAAGATGGAGCTGGTAAGAAAACTTGTAACCTTGGGAAGGGCATCGAGGGAAGCTGTACAAATCAAAGTCAGACAACCTCTAAATGAATTAGTTGTCGATGGTAAATACGAGGAAATTGTCGGAGATTTGGTCCCATTGATTAAAGAAGAGCTGAATGTAAAAAATGTGAAATTCGTAAAAGATTTATCTGAATTTATGAATTATAATTTAAAGCCAAACTTTAAAGTTGCGGGAAAAATACTTGGAAAAAATATACAGGCATTAGCTAAATATCTTGCGTCTGCTGACCCAATTGAAGTAATGGAAAAAGCAGATAATGATGATCTAAAGGTAGAATTGAATGGTAAAGAATTCGACATACCCAAAGATTATCTCGATATAAGAGTTAGCGCTAAAGAAGGTTTTGACGTAGTTATGGAATCTAATGTATTCGTTATATTGGACACAACTTTAACAAGAGAATTACTTCTTGAAGGCTATGCGAGGGAATTTATCTCTAAAGTTCAGCAGATGAGAAAATCAAATGAATATGATGTGATAGACAATATAGAAGTTAGATATTCCTCTGATTCGGATATTTCCGACGCTGTAAATGAGTATATGGACTTTATAAAAGACGAAATATTGGCAGTTTCTATAAGAAATGTCGAAAACTTAGACGGAGATAATATAGATTTAAATGGAAAAGATGTAAAGATTGAAATAGAGAAAGCTTTAAATTGATGGATTAACTTTTAAAAGAGAAGGGCGACCTTCTCTTTTCGAATTGAGGGGTGATTGCATGAAGATTAAAGATTTAAAGCTCGGTCCAAATTATTTAGCAGGTTTTGTTTCTGAACTTAGAGAATGTCAAACTGCTAGAGGAGACAGCTATATTTCATTTCGACTTTCAGATAAAGAAGATAAGATAGATGTCAAAATTTGGCAGACGCAAATAGGAGAGATAGAGAAATTAAATATCAAAAATGGGAGTTTTGTTGTAGCTAAGGGAATCTGTCAATTATACAAAGAAAAAAAGCAATTCACCGTAGAAAAAGACAATAAGATAAAATTGAGAGAAGTAAATGAAGAAGATAATATAGATATCAATGACTATATGGCAATAGCTCCAATAGATTTTGAAGAGATAAGAGATTATTTAATCGACGCAATAAATATGATTGTAGATTCTGAAATCAGGGAATTCACAATGAAAATATTCGATGACTACCATGATGAATTGATTAGATTTCCCGCATCTATTAATGTGCATCATGACTATAAAAACGGATTGGGATATCATTTGTACAGGATGGTAAAATCAGCTATTAAACTTAAAGATGTTTATGAAAGAGTTAATTTTGACTATATCATAGCTGGAGTTATAATACATGATATCGGGAAAATAAAATGCTATAAAATCACAGATTCCGGTGCTCCAGAAGACTATACGCTTGAAAACTCACTGATCGGCCATATTCCTATGGGATTGATAATGATCGAATCATATGAATTGAGCGAAGAAAAGAAGAATCTGATGCGACATCTTCTATTATCGCATCATGGAAGAGAAGAATTTGGAGCGATAGTCCCGCCCATGTTCATAGAAGCTGAGATTCTGCATATGCTCGATATGATGGATTCAAAGATAACAATTATGGAAAATGTTCTTGATGGTCTCGAACCGGGAGAAGTGAGTGACAGGATATGGACTTTAGATAGGGCTAAAATATATAAATTAAAATAAAAAAATGGCATACTGATTAAACAGACCATATCAGTATGCCATTTGTATGCTCAATTTTATATTCAAGTTTTCCATTTACCAATCTTTTTTTTAGATAATTTATAGCGCCATCTCTATCTTCAAAATCCTCACAAAAATCATCGATATTTTCTTCAGTCAATAATTTGAATGCAGTTCTCTTATCGTAATTTAAACTAGGAAGATAGCCATTAAACCACAATGTATTAAAAGAAGCTATCATCTTATCTTTCATGAGCTTATATTGTAATTCTCCGCCGAATTTCTCTAGCATTTCATTTTTTAAGGGTATATTTCGACCCACATGTTGACTTATATAACAATAAGCTCTAGATACATCGCATATCTTCAGCACAGATTCTTCGCTGTGAATTGCAGGAGAAAAATTTGAGATAACTAAATCAAAAGAAGATCTGAATCCCATTTCGTCAATATCTAGGTCTTCCCAAGAAGCTTCTATAAATTTGGTATTTTCAATAGATTCTTTCTCGCTTTTTAATCTGGCAAATTCAATTAGATTCGCTGAAATGTCGATTCCTACTATCTCAGAAAAATATTTTGCAAAAACTCGCGAATGTTTTCCATCAGCACATCCTATGTCTAAAACTCTGCATTTTTCAGGGGATTCAAATTTGCTTGCCAAAAGCTCGTAGTTTATATTGTGTTCATTTCTGTTATCAGATTCGCTATACTGTTTAGCTCTGGAATTCCAGTTTTCTTTTGTTCTTTCCTTGTCGTATTCTACAAGATCCCATAGATAATCTATAAATTCCATAATTTACCTCCCGAGACTATTATAGCATTATACTAAATCTAATAAAACAAAAAACCAAATAAATGATATAATGAATATTAAACTTATAAACTAATCAAGAGGTGGAAGATGTTAGTCGAATTAATGA
>JAUNVF010000042.1 GCA_030537815.1 Tissierellia bacterium
ATTAAATCTGACTCAATTATTTCATTGGTAGATATTAAACAAGCTCTTTCTATAATATTCTTGAGTTCCCTTATATTTCCCGGAAAATGATAGTTTAAAAGAACCTCATAGCAATTATCTGTCAATTCTTTATTAAAGTTATACTTTTCATTAATAGCATCTAGAAATTTTATACTTAGTTGAACTATATCATCTTTCCTTGTTCTCAACGGAGGTATTACCAATGGAATTAAGTTTAGCCTAAAGTATAAATCTTCCCTAAATTTCCCATCTTGTACCATTTTCTCTAAATCTAAATTTGTTGCAGATATTATCCTTGCGTTCACTGTACTTTCTTCAGTAGAACCAATCTTCATATATTTTTTCTTTTCGATTACTCTTAGCAGTTTTACCTGCATATTTAACGGTAAATCTCCAATTTCGTCAAGAAAAATTGTTCCATTGCCAGCCATTTCAAGCAAACCAATTCTCCCTTTAGTTGATGCTCCTGTAAATGATCCGCCAATATATCCAAAAAGCTCCGACTCAAGTAGATGTTCAGGAATGGCCCCGCAATTTACAGTTATAAATGGGTTCTCTTTTCTCTTGCTCACAGAATGAATATATTCAGCAATATGTGTTTTACCAACACCAGTTTCTCCCATTAAAGTTATATTAGCATCTATATCTGCCACTACATCAATAGTTTCATATAATTTAATCATTTCAGCGCCATTTGCAACTAAATCATCTTTTATCTTAGCTTTTCTATCTCGGTATTCTCTTCTGAATCTTTCTAAAACTTTTGACTGTTCATTTAATTGTGTCCTTAAATCTTCTTGTTCTGTGATATCCTTAGATATGTTTATTATCTTATCCAATTCCCCATCTTGCTTATATATTGGATATCCCCATACTAATAATTTTTTTCCAGCTTTAGTTACTTGGATAAAGTTAACTCTATTTCCAGTTTTAAAAACTTCAGCAGTCGCGGATATATCAAAAACTCCATTTTCTTCCATCATAGAACCTGTCTTACCTATAAAATCTTCTTCTTTTATGCCAAAAAACTCTTCTGAAGACTTATTAACTAAAACAAACCTTCCTTGTCCATCAGCTACCGTTATTTGATCAGAACTCAAATCCAATATCGTTTTCATTAAATCCGTATCTTTAAATATATCTGGTTTATGTTTTTCGTTGCTGCAAATCAATTTAATCCTCACCTCCTAGCTTAGTATATTTAGTATATCATCAGATTATATTAATTCAAAGCTTTGTTATGTTAATATAAATAATGATTGAGATGCATAAGTTGTTATTAACAGTAGTAATTATAGATTTTTATATCGCAAACTTAAATCCATAAATCTATTTATAATCTTTAGTTTTAATTAGTATCTAGAACTTTACTTGAACTTATATATAAGATACGATGAATATTATTTATGAAAGTTTGATCTATTAGAAGCTCTATTATAATTTATTAAATCATGTCTTTTTTCTCTTAATGAATTTATCATATCCTTTAATATAACAATGCTACAAATCTATCATATTTCAAGTCAAAACTAAATATCCCAAATAAAAAGATTGCCGATGATTAGTTTATATCAAGCGACAATCTTTAAATTTTTTATTGATTAGCTAAATTTACCAATACCTGTAATAAGAGTCTTGTTCCCTGTTCTATATCCTCAAATTTAGTATCTTCATCAGGAGAATGACTTATTCCTCCTATACTGGGAAGAAATATCATACCGACATCCATCCTTTCCGCCATCATCGCCGCATCGTGAACAGCCCCGCTAACCATTTTATGATATGGGATATCCAGCTGTTTTGATGCTTTTTCTATTTCATTTACAATCTTATCTGATAATGGCACAGGCATCGAAGTGGCGAATTTGTCTATTTCAAATTCCAAACCTGAACTCTCACATAGCTTTCCTATATTTTTTTCTAAATTATTATATATATTTTCTATATTTTTTCTTTCGACATCTCTTATATCGACATAAAATTCTACCTCATTGGCGATTACATTGCTAACATTTGGCTTTGCGCTTATTTTTCCAACTGTTGAAACCGAATTATTTCCTCCATATAGTTGAGGATATCTTGGAATTTCAGATATGATTTTGCTCGCAGCTACCATTGGATCTTTTCTCGAATCCATCGGCGTAGTTCCAGCATGATTTGAGATTCCCTTTATATTCACCTTCATGACATCCATGCCTACAATATTCTCTACTATTCCTATAGGAATATTTGATTTTTCAAGGATGGCTCCTTGTTCGATATGTAATTCGATCATCGCATGAGGGATATCTTTTATTTCTAAGCTCTCATCGGCATTAATTCCGAATCCGGCTTCCTCGACAATTTCAGTCAATGGCTTTCCATTAAAATCTTTTATCAAAATTAGATCCTCATATTTCAAAATTCCTACTAGAGTTTTACTTCCCAGCATAGTTATCCCAAAATTTGAACCTTCTTCTTCAGAAAATATAATTAGTTCTATAGGCCTGCTCAAATTTATTTTACTGTCATTTAATGATTGAATTGCTTCTAAAGCCGTCAGAACTCCGATCAATCCATCGTATTTGCCGCCTTTAGGTACTGTATCGATATGAGAACCTACCATTATAGATGACTTTTTAGATTTCATCGGATTGTACTTTGCCCTTATATTCCCCATCCCATCGATACTTATAGCCATTTGAAGATCAGTCAACTGCTTTTTCAATATCCTTCTGACCTCTATATCTTCTTTGGAATACGAATACCTAGTGCATCCCATTTCGGTTGCTGAAATCCGTATTATTTTTTCAAAATTATCTCTTAGTCTTTTAGAATTAATCTTCATTTTTCCTCCTTATAATTAATAAATTTATAGTATAAGCAAATTATTTTTACATATAAAAAAAGCGAATCGCCATAATCTTCCTCTTTATCTTATCATATTTAGATTATAATTGTATAATTACTCAAAGATTATATGATCTCATTTCATAAATATTGTTTACTCATTATAGATCATGCATTTATATCTCTGGATTTTTAGCTTTGGATATAAAAAAGCTTAGCCATTTATGGCCAAGCTTTTTGTATTGAATATAAATCTTATATTTAGATATTATTGTTTTTGCATCTCGAGCATTTTATAAAAATAGCCCTTATTCATAAGCAATTCATCGGAATTCCCTTCTTCTATTAGCATTCCTGAATCAAATACCAGTATCTTGTCGGCATTTATTACAGTCCTAAGCCTATGCGCTATAACCACGACCGTTTTATCTTTTATTAGATGAGACAGAGCTTCCTGAATCTTAGTTTCAGAGTCCGCATCCACTGATGCGGTAGATTCATCTAGGAATATAATTGGAGCGTCTTTTAATATCGCTCTAGCTATTGATATCCTCTGTCTTTCACCTCCTGATAATAAGGAGCCTTTTTCTCCGACCATGGTATCATATCCATTCGGCAATCTCTTTACAAATTCATCGACTTGTGCGATTTTTGCAGCTTCTAAAACTTCTTCATCGCTGGCGTCTTTTTTCCCTATCCTTATATTTTCCATAATCGTATTATTGAACAATAATACATCTTGAAAGACCATGGAGAAATTCTTTAATAGTGAATCCGGGTCAAAATCTCTGATATCTTTTCCTCCGAGCAATATTCTGCCCTCATCTACATCGTAAAATCTCAGCATCAGATTTACCAGAGTCGTCTTTCCACAGCCGGAATGACCTACCAATGCCGTTACTTCTCCTTGTTTGGCTCTAAAACTAACTCCATTTATTACCGGTTCATCATCATATCCGAAATGAATATCTTCGACTTTTATATCATAATTATCTACCTCTATATCATCTCCCGTCATTATTTCATATTGCATAACTTCTTTCATCCTTTCAGCAGGAATAGATACATAAATAAATTCTATTAGGAATGACATAGCTCCTTCCATGGGAACATAGAGTATGGCTGTAATTACGATAAATGTAAGCATTGTCGGTAAATCTATATTCGATTTCATAAATTCCGAATATCCCGTTAAAATAATCGTTACTATTCCAATTCTAAAAAGAGCATATATGGGAGCCAGATAAATTGGATTGTATTTTTCGGCTTTAAAATGAATTCTTTCTTCTTCGTCTAATATTTGTTCAAATTCACTTAAACTTTTTTGCGTTCTGTTAAATGCTCTTATCGGAAGAATATTATCCAGTATTTCCTGAATTTTATCGCTGACGACCAAAGTCTGATCTGCATGTTCTTTTTCAAGTTTATATTTATTGTGCTTGAGCATATAAATCAAAATTATGGCAATCGGAAATGGCCAAAACATGGCAAGCGCCATTTTCGGTCCCCTTATCGCAACCATTATAGCTATTATAGTAGTTGAAATTAAGGTTCCATAGAATTGTGGAACAGCATGAGAATAAGCATGTTCCATAGCTTCCATATCCGACATTATCGTCTTTGTAAGATCCGATAAATCTCTTCCAGCAAAAAATGATAATGGTAGTTTTGCTATTCTTTTTGAAAGATTGATTCTCTTATTAGCAGTTTCATTATATGTTGTCGTATAGACTGAGTCATATTGTTTGCTCTCTGTTAAATACATTAATATAAATGATATCAGTATCAATGCGATATATTTTATAATAGATATGGAATCTGTATTCTTATAGATATATATATTAAAAGCATCTATGAGAAAATTGTATATTATCATCATTGGCAATATATTTGTAAGATTTTTTACAGCGCAAAGAAGAATCGAATTTGCCATATTTTTCGCACCTTGTTTTGAAAGGGAAAATTTATTTTCTAAGAATTTAAGCATCTCTACCTCCCGTATCTATCTTCCATTCAATGCTGGATTCATATTCGCTGAATAATTTTTTGTATTCTTCATTTCTCTCTAATAATTCTTCATGAGTTCCAGAATCTATTATCCTTCCTCTGTCCAGAACGATTATCTCATCTGCTCCTATTATGCTATTTATCCTATGAGCGATACTGATTGTGAGTTTATCTTTCTTCAGCTTTTCTATACTGTCTCTTATCAATGCTTCGTTTTCGGTATCGGCATATGCGCTCGCCTCATCTAAAAGGAGAATCTTGCTGTCCTTTAAAAATGCTCTTGCAAGAGCAATCCTTTGCGCTTCTCCTCCAGATACAAAGGTCCCCTTCGTCCCTATCAATGTATTCCAATCTCCATCCATTCTCTCGAGAATATCTCTGCACTGGGCATCATCAATTGCCTTCATTATTTGTTCGTCAGAATAGTTTCCGCCCATTGTTATATTATCTTTCAAGCTCCCTTTGAGGAGCGATGTCTCCTGAAATACTATGGCCATCTCGCTTAGAAGTTTTTCTGTCTCATAAGATCTAACATCCATGCCTTCAATATATATTTCACCCTCATCTACATCATATAATCTGGCAATCAATTTAATCAATGTGCTTTTCCCAGAACCGCTTCCTCCTACTAATGCATAATTTCTTCCATGTTTAAAATGAAAATCTACGCTGTCGACCGCCCTCGTTTCTCTTCCAGGATAAGTAAAACTGACATTATTGAAAAATATTCCCGCTTTATCTATGGATTCGGTTTCGATAATCTCCATCGGCTTTAAATTGAGAATCTCATACAATTTTTCAACTGATATTTCAAATTTTCTTTTTGATTCATTTATCGCTGAAACTTTCATAAAAGCATTTAGTAAAAGAAAGGATATCATTATATAAAATGCGCATTTTACAATTAATTCTCTCGGGTTTTGATCACCCCTTAAAATCAAAAGGCAAATAGGGCCGAGCAAAATTACAGGTGCATTTAGCGACACGGAATTCAATAGCATAGGTTTTTTAAATTTAAATACCAAGTCCCTTGCCTTCTCATCGTAATTCATTATCGCATGGTAGAATTTCTGAAAGCTTTCAACGCTCTGATTAAATACTTTAACTATTGGGATTCCCCTTATATATTCGACTCCATTTATATTTAAATCCTCTCCGGCCTTTCCATATTCTGCCATCTTTTCCTTCATATCAGAATTCATAATTTTGCCCATAAAGAAAAAGCTTAAAATGATTCCTAAAATAGATACCAATCCCAGTCTAAAATCAACTACTATTATGAGAGCTATGAGTAGTATCGGTATTATGAATGCCGAAGTTATATCCGGAAAATTATGAGCCAAAAAAGTATGTGTCTTAGAGGCATTGTCGTCTATAATCCTCCTCAATCTTCCAGTATCTTCATTTTGGAAAAATCCTATCGGAAGTTTCACCAATTGCCTTACTCCCTCTTTCCTCATATTCTTTTCAACACGAAAAGCCAAAATATGAGATGCCAATAAGGCTACAAAATTACAAATTACTCCTGCGATTTGACTTACGAAAATCATCAATACATAATTTATAAGCAATGATTTATCTAGTCCTCCATCGCTGAACACTATCTCTCTTATCAATTTATAGAGAAAGTAAAATGGTATAATCTGAGTGATCCCAGAAATTGCCGACATTAGAAAAGTTAGATAGTATAGATATTTCTTGCCTGATGCAAATTTATTTACGACGGCTTTAATCGTATTATTTTTTTCTTTTTTATTCATATTCTCCTCCTTCTTGATATTGACTCTTATAACGATTCTATATTAAAATAATAGAGAATACAATATTTTGAATTAGTTAAAGCTTATCATATCATTTGTCCTTTCGTGTTAAATAGGAGTGAGTTATGGCGTATATACATGAAATTTTTTTGATTAAATCTGGATTTAAAAAAATAGACAATAATGGAAAATACCCTGAAATTGGTTCAGTTTATAACTATACTGATGAATACAGTGATTTAAATTATTGGTTTTACGAGCTGGATGATTTCGTTGTGAATATCCACGACTTTTATATAAAAAAAGATCTTTTCTTCACATTTGAAAGTAATCACGACTACGGTTCTCATGCCAGTATTAATTATATAAAGACTGCTTCTGCAGATTTATTGGAGCCTTACAGAAATATAAGCAATAATTCTATAATGACCTTTTTTCATAAAAATGAGAATTTTAAATGTCTACTACATGGAGGTTCCGCTTTTTATTCGGTCGGTTTTGAGTATAAAGATAAATACCTAGACGAATATCTACCTACAAAATTAGAAGAAAATTCTAAGGATATAGAAGAAGCTATTAGTTCACTTAATGGCTTGGTGTCTTTTACAGCGATAGAAGATATAGCTAATGATATAATCTCATATAGAGATATCAGTCCAGCCAGCAAATTATTCTACGAAATCAAAGCCAGAGAAGTCTTAAATATCGCATTAGAAAGGTATTATTCTCTCAAAAGAGAAGATGATTTGAGCAAAGACGACGAGACTTCACTTTTAAGAGTCGCAAAATATATCGATGACCATTATGTAAAAGAATTGCCTCTAGAACTTTTATCGGAAATAGCTTTTATGAGTAAAAGCAAACTAAAAAATTGTTTTAAAAAGAGATTTAATATGACTATAACTGAATACACGCAGAGAAAGAGGGTATCGATAGCGGAACATCTAATACTGTCTACTGATTTAAGTATTGGAAATATTGCGAAATCTGTAGGTTATAATTCCCATAGCAGATTTTCTAAATTATTTAAGAAATATAAGGGAATGCATCCAAATGAATTTAGACAATTGGTTAAGAAAAAAGATTATTGAATACAGGAGTTGGTTTTTATGAATAGGAATAATATAAGAATCGGTTATGCCTGTTTAAATAAGGATATCGGAAGAAGCTATAAAAGCTGCAGACTAAATAAATTAACGGAAGATAAATGGATTGATATAATTGAATATAATTTAAAGACATTGGACAAAATGATTGATTATAATATCGAGAAAGATATCTGTCTTCTTAGGATTTCAAGCGACCTAATTCCATTTGGCGGTTTGGATTTGGGTTTTGAAGATTGGGCCATAATCTTTAAAGACTCTCTGGCTCATTTAAAAGAAAAAATTAAAGGAAAATTGCGCATATCTCTACACCCGGGCCAGTATACTTTATTAAACTCACCGAGATCCGATGTCGTCAGAAATTCAATATACGATCTTAATTACTATAATAAATTAATCAAATCCTTGGGTGGAGATTCTAAAAATAAGATCGTAATTCATATAGGAGGAGTTTATGGCGATAAAGACAAATCGCTAAATCGCTTTATACAGAATATCGACATGCTCTCAGAAGATATATTGGAACATCTCGTCATAGAAAATGACGATAGATCCTATTCTATTGATGATTTGATGAATATAAGCGATGCCACGGGAATTCCCGTCATCTTCGATCTTCACCATCATTTGGTCCTCCCTCCAAAGTCAGACAAAACAATTACTGATTGGATAGAAATTGCAGGTAAAAGCTGGGATGAAATAGACGGCATTCAGATTATTCACTATAGTACACAAGCTGAAAATAAGAGAAAGGGAGCCCATTCAAATACTATCAAGCTATCAGAATTTTTAGATTCTATAAAATATCTCCCGGACTATCCCCTCGATATAATGCTTGAAGTAAAAGATAAAAACAGATCGGCAGAGAAGATTACAGCTTATTTAAATTCCGATATAGGAGCGCTCGAGGATATATGGGCAAAGAACAAGTATAATATATTGTCCAAATCTCAAAATAGCTATAAAGAGATAAGAAATTTGCTAAAGGATAAGCAAAATACGGATTTTGAAAAGATAATTTCCATTATTGAAGATTCCCTAATAATGGAGGAATCTAAGAGCAATTCCATAAATGCCGCTCAGCATATCTGGGGATATTTTAAGAATTCTGCTTCGGAAAAAGAAAAGTCCGACTTCATAAATATGATAAATAATTATAGAAATGGCGATAATACAGAAAAAGATTTAAAAAAATTTTTAAAAAAACTCCTGCGAAAATATCCAAATGAATATTTGGAAAGAAGCTATTATTTCGAGTATTAAATCATTTAAAAGGATTGAGTCTTTATAATTTAAACTCAATCCTTTTTTATTCATTTTAATTATCTCGATCTCCTTCTCTTATTTAAAATAAAACCGCATAAATTCAATTAATATGGGCCAATAATGGCATTTCAAATATCGACATCATAAGATATCTCACTAATCCAAATCTCGTCTACATAGATGCTGGTTCTAAATGCAGCCTTAAACAAATTTTGAATTTCATATTAGCAAATTATTTAGTAGTAGGAAGTGAAATCTGAATCTCCAATATTGAATGAAAAGGAGTCTAGATTTTTGAATTCTTATAAAACATAAATCTATGCTGACCTTGAAAAATCCAAAAGCCAGAATAATATTCGCCTTTTGCCTATTCATTCTTTTCTTAGTCCACGAATATTCATATATCCTGTCCATAATTATATTGAAATCCTCTCAGCATTTTCGTCAATCAATTTGATAAATTCAATTAAGTCAATAATTAAGCAGTCTAATTAAATTTCAGTTTTTTCAGTTCAACATAGCCGATTGGAAAGCCCGAAGGTATTTTGTCTGATTCTATGATTTCCCAGCCATTATCTTTAAAGAATTTCATATATTCTTCATAATTCCAAAATCCATATGTCTTTACCCCCGCTAAATTAAGCAATTTACTCATGAACTTTTGCTTTAAACTGTCTTCTCTTAAAAATGTAGCCACAATAAATACTCCCGAGTCTTTCAAAATCCTAGAAACTTCGACCAATACTTCTTCGGGATCGGGAATAATATGAATTGCATTTGCCATTATAACAAGATCATAATCCCCTGATTTCTTTTCAGTATTTTTACAGTCGATTTTCGATATCTTTATATTTGAACTTCCTATCTTTTCCTCCAACTTATTGAGCATATCTGCAGAGAAATCGCTAGCCTCATAGTCCTTGAAATGTTTAAATAAGAGATTCGTCAGTATGCCGGTCCCCGCGCATAGCTCGAGAGCCTTATATTCTCTCGGATATTTTAAAATTTTACTTGATACCTTCTCATAAGCAGCCCTATCTTTATCTAAAAATTTGTCGTAAATTCCCGCCATTCTGTCCCATATTCCTGATTCTGCGCTGTCCATATGCATAAGCTTATAAAGAGAATACAAAAATACAATTAGCTGGGAGATAATTATAAAACCTTTGCTTTTTATATTTAAATGCATATATGAAGCAATTATAATAGAATATAAAAGCATGCATTGAAATATACTACCCTTTTCTCTTATATACATAAGTATAGCGGCCAATAAAATCGATGAGAAAAAGAAGAAGGGAAATGATATATCAGAATATATTCCATCTACAAAAAATAATGGTAATTGCCATATGGCCCAAATGATGGAAAGTATAATATAATTTGAGAAGCTTTTATTTTTTTCTTTAAATAAATCGTATAAAACTCCTCTCCAAAGAACCTCTCCACTTCCACCAAGAATAAATAGTGAAACTAGAAAAAATATAAAAAAATCTAATGAGGAATTTGCGATTCCATCCGTAGATAATAAAATTCCTGCTAATATTATAATAACTACAATTAAATAATACTTAAAATTCTTATTATTCTTTAAAATCCACTCATAATAATCTGAGAAAAACGATTTCTCTTTGTCATTCATCTTAAAATTATCTCTGTATTTTAAGAATCTTATCCGAATCGCAATGACCATTGGAGTTAAAAATCCAAAAGCAAATAGCAAATTACCGGGGAAACTCATATAAGAAAATCCGTAAACCCTTGTAAGATATATTAAAATTCCCCAAAAAATCCAAGAAATAATAAAATTCGACAACAAAACTTTTCTGATATCATTTTTCATATTATACCTCCATTTGATTTCTTGTAATAAACTTCTATAATTATTATAATCTATTATATAAGAATAGAGAATATATTTTACACTAAATCAAATTATTTTGTTTTTATTAATACACAGGAGATTATATGAATATCAAAAAAATTAAATTTGTAGAGATAAAGGAAATAAATAATTCCTTGATAAATCTATGCCTCAAATCTTCAGATTATTTTATTTTATCAGGAGGTAAGTCTCCCGATTTAACAGATATAAATGAATTATTAAAAGACATCCCTCCCGATAAAAAATACGAAGATAAATTTTTTTCGGGAATATATCTTGAGGAAAAAATGATAGCTTTAGTTGATATAATAAAGGACTATCCATCGGAGGGAAAATGGATGATAGGACTTTTATTGATTGATCCCGATTATAGAAATCGGGGTTTCGGGTCTTTAATCCATGAAATGATATTAAAAAAAGCCAGAGAAAATATTATTAGTGAAATATATATAGCGGTCGTAATTAAAAATACAAAAGCAATGAATTTTTGGAAAAATCTAGGATATAGGGATGTAAAAAAGACGACCGCGAAATTGAATCAAATTGAACAGGAAATACAGATAATGTCGATATCTCTAATATAATATCAAGATCAAATCAGATTATAGCTGCAAGAAAATTCTAATCCCAATCCTAAAGCTCAGAAGTCAAGTCATTGTAAACTTCTTCCGGCAATGTCCAAATTCCATTATAAGGCTGCTCTATAAAATACTTTCCTTTGTTTTTGTAGATATGAGCTATGCCCTCGCCCATATCTTCAGAAAAGACAGATTTCATGGTATAAAAAATATCTATATTTGTAGGAATATCATTTACTGATTTATCAGAATAAAACTTGCTCTCGCTCTTCACCTTATTCAAAATTTTTTCTACATCCTCGCCCTCGAATTCATTAATCAATCTATAATCATCATCTTCAAATTTTTCTATTCTTATCTTTATTAAATTGTCTGAATCAGGCAAAACTATATCCCTCTTTTCTCCATTACAGGAATTTAGAATCGTCAATGCAAATAAAATAGATAAAACAATTGATATTTTTTTCATAATAGCCTCCCTTTGAAATCCATATTAATTTAATTATATAACAAAATAAAATTAATATCAATCACAGATAGTTCAAATTTATAGGGATTTGTTTTCCAGATTTAATTTATTATACAACTCAAAAAAGCTTGACAATAGTCCGTAATGGGACTATAATATTTTTAGTCCTAAAATGGACTATTGAATTAGAATAATAATATGATTTCAATGTCTTTTAATAAATATAAGATTCGGAGGTGCAGGATGGATTTTAATGCGATTGTCGTTCACGAAGCTTCAGAGAATAATCTCAAAAATATATCTTTAGAAATACCAAAAAATAAGATTACAGTCGTAACCGGGCTATCCGGTTCGGGTAAGAGTTCCCTCGTCATGGATACGATAGCGGCTCAGTCGAGAAGGGAGCTTAATGATACATTCCCTAGTTTTGCTCAAAGATATCTACCTAAATATACGAGGCCACATGTAGCAGCAATAGACAATCTTCCCGTCGCAATAGTCGTTGATCAGAAGAAGCCGTCGGGAAATGTAAGATCTACGGTAGGAACATTTACCGACACTTATACTTTATTGCGACTTTTATTTTCAAGAATCGGCGAGCCATTTGTCGGCTATTCAGATGCATTCTCTTTTAATCATCCGAGCGGAAGATGCCCCAAATGCGACGGATTAGGAGAGATTACTGAGATTGATGTCCATAAATTAGTAGATTTCAATAAATCCTTAAATGAACCCGGAGTTATAAATTATGTAGCTTACGAACCGGGGCAATGGCGATGGTTATACTACGGCGCTTCAGGCTTATACGATCCTAATAAAAAAATAAAGGATTTTACAAAAGAAGAACTGGATCTATTTCTTTATCAGGAGCCGATGAAACTCAAAAACCCACCTCCCGAGTATTATAAAAACGGTAATTATGAGGGTTTAATGTACAGAATGAACCGAATGCTGAAAAGAGATGACGCAAAAGTACATTGGAAAAGACTGGAACCTCTTGTAGATCAGGGTATATGCCCTCTATGCCATGGAACTAGATTAAACCAAAAAATTCTTTCTTGTAAAATAGATGGAAAAAATATTGCCGAGATATCCCAAATGCCATTAAATGAAATTCTGGAATGGACTGAAGCATTCGACAATCCGGTGGCTCTAGACATTAGAGATGCACTTATCTCAAGAATAAAAGCGATGATAGATATAGGGCTTCCATATCTAAACTTTGATCGCCCGATGGGGACTTTATCTGGTGGTGAGGCTCAGCGTTGTAAGATTGCTAAATACAATAATACATCTCTTTCAGATTTGCTTTATATTCTCGATGAACCTAGCAGTGGATTGCACAGCCATGATATCCATCTTTTAAGTGAAGCAGTGATATCACTTCGAGACAGGGGAAATACAGTCTTAATGGTCGAACATAATCCTGAGATGATAGATATAGCTGACCATATTGTAGATTTAGGTCCGGGGGCAGGTGTAAATGGAGGGGAAATCCAATTTGAAGGAAATCTGCAAGAATTTCTCAAAGGTTCAACTCTCACCGGAGAATTATTGAATCAGAGAAATCCATTAAAGAAAAAAGTCAGAAAACCAAAAGAATGGTTTAAAGTAAAAAATGCAAATAATCATAATCTTAAAAATATAAATGTAGAATTGCCTTTAGGTGTATTGACAGTAATATCCGGAGTAGCCGGCTCCGGAAAATCTTCGCTTATGCAAGAATTTGCAAAACAATACCCAGGAGAGGTCACCCTTATAGAGCAAGGTGATATAGGAGCATCGCTCAGGTCCACCCCTGCGACATATATGAATGTAGCAGGAGAAATAAGAAAAGTATTCTCAAAAGTAAGCGGCAGGAAAGCCGGATTATTTTCTTTTAATGGCGAAGGCGCTTGTCCTATATGCCAAGGAAAGGGAATCATCGTGTCAGAGATGTCATTTATGGATAATGTGGAAACAGAATGTGAAAAATGTCATGGACTTAGATTCAATGAAGATTCACTTCAATATAAATTTCGGGGATTAAATATAGCAGAGACATTGGATCTTACAGTTAAGCAGGCAATGCAACATTTCAGTGGTGATAAATCAACAAAGAAAATTGTAGAAAAGCTAAGGCCTCTTGTCGAAACAGGCCTGTCATATCTCCATTTAAATCAATCACTTTCGACATTGTCAGGTGGAGAACTTCAGAGGATGAAACTCGCATCAGAAAAAAGAGATGCAAAAAAGATATTCATAATCGATGAGCCTACAAATGGACTCCATCTTAAAGATGTATCTGAGATAGTTAAATTATTTGATAGGATGGTCGATGAAGGAAATAGCGTCTTTTTAGTTGAGCATAATCTCGACGTATTAAAAGCTGCAGATTATGCGATAGAAGTCGGCCCTTATGGAGGAAAAAAAGGCGGAGAGCTACTTTTTACAGGAACTCCAAAGCAAATGCTAGAAGATGACAAATCGGTCACGGCACCGTATTTAAAAAAATCATTGGGACAAAATTAAAATCAGGAGGAATAAAATGGAATTTAAAAATCTAACAAAAGAAAGATACTCATGCAGAAGCCTATCGGAAAGGAAAGTCGAAAGAGAAAAAATAGAAGAGATTATAGAGATCGCTCGACTTGCACCGACAGCGGTCAATAGGCAACCTATAAAAATCTTCGCAATGGATTCCGAAGATGCCAAAGAAAATATTAGAAAAAGTACGAGATGTATATATGGAGCGGATACTTTTCTCGTAGTTGGATACAAAGAGGACGAGGCTTGGGTTAGAGAATTTGACAATAGAAATTTTGGAGATATTGATGCCGGCATTGTCGCAACACATATTCTGCTTGCGATTTCATCTCTGGGCTTAAACACTACTTGGGTCGGACATTTTGATGCTCCGCTTTTAAAAGAAAAATATCCCGAGATGAAAGACTATGAACTCATAGCTTTATTTCCGATTGGATATGCAGCCGAAGACGGAGGCCCATCAGATAGACATTTTCAAAGAAAATCAAAAGACGAAATAATAAGCTATCTTTAATTTATATTAAAATAAAATCTGAATCAATGCCTTTTGAGGGATTTGTCAGATACGATAGTCCATTCTAAACCTGAGAGGTGGAAAATATGAATAAAGCAGTATCCACATTAAATCGTCTTATTAAAAAGCAAGAGGAAATCTATCACAAATACGCTAAAAATTTAAAACTAACAGATACCAAATTCTGGGTTTTATATGCGATATGCGAATCCGAAGGAACTCTAATACAGAATTCCTTTTGTGAAAATTGGTGCTATTCTAAGCAAACCGTAAATACAGCTGTTACAAGTCTTGAAAAAGAAGGCATCATAAGTCTCGAATTTACCGAAGGCTCAAGAAAGCAAAAAGATATAAGATTGACGCCGATGGGAAAAGAATTTTGCGATAAAAATATAAGACCGGTTCTTAAAGCCGAAGAAAAATCTCTAATGAAATTAAGCGAAATAGAAAGGCAAGCCTTTTTAAATACAATTGAAAAGCTCATAAACTGTTTAGAAGATGAATTGATAGATTAAAATAAGAGAGCTTTCATAAAAAGAATTAATCGTAAATATTAAGAATTATTAACACTTAGCAAATTAAAAGATACCGACAAAACTTTTTATCGGTATCAATAATTCAATTTCATAAAAAGTCAAGCAATTATTCAATATCGCTTGACTTTTTATGCTCAATTTTTATTTTTTAGAAAATATTCGTACTGCCTTCTATATTCACCTTTGTATTCTAATAATTCCTCATGTGTTCCCCTCTCTACAATCTCACCCTCCTTTAGATATATTATTTGATCGGCTTTTTGGATTGTACTTAGTCTATGAGCTATTATCACCAAAGTCTTGTCTTTTACTAATTCATCAATCGCATCCTGTATGAATTTCTCATTTTCAGGGTCTATTCCCGCAGTTGCTTCGTCGAGTAGTATCAATGGCGCGTCTTTTAATATTGCTCTGGCTATCGATATCCTCTGTTTTTCACCGCCCGATAAATTAGATCCGCCTTCTCCCACTATCGTGTCATAACCATTTTCCATTTTCATTATAAAATCATGACATCTCGCCTTTTTAGATGCGGCTATGACTTCTTCTTTTGTCGCAGTTTTATTTCCAAAAGCTATATTATTATAAATACTGTCATTAAATAGGTAGACTCTTTGAAATACCATCGCGATATTTTTCAATAGATTTTCAGTTTTAATTTCTTTTATATTTACTCCGTCTATTTTTATCTCACCATCTTCTATATCCCAGAATCTTGCAATGAGATTTGCTATTGTCGTCTTGCCGCTTCCGCTTCGTCCGACGAGAGCAGTAAATGTCTTGTCTTTTATTTCCAAATTAATATTTTTTAAAGCTTCCTTATCTTCATACGCAAATGTGACGTCATTAAAAACGATATCCATTTTTTGCGGAGTAAATGAGCTATTACTTTCAGATATTTCTTTTTCATCATCAACTTCTTCATATCTATCTATCGCAGCAGCCCCGAGAGCGACAATTTCAGTCGTATTCCCCAAAACTGCGAGCGGAGCATAGAGAATAAATGAAAGAACTATAAAACCTATGCCTTTTCCCATATCAAGTGAATTTTGTTGTATTAAATTAGATACGAATATAACCATCGCCGCTATCGGCAAACTCGAAAAAAGATAAAATAAAAGCATTGATAGATGCATTGATTTTACGAAGTTTAATGCTCCTTTTTTAGAAATCTCAATTTCTGATTCCAGTTCCGAATTTTTTTCACGACCCATATTGAAAGCCTTTATAGTTTGTATCCCTCTAACATAGCTCAGAACCCCTTGAGAAAGGCTGGCCATATTGTCTTGCCTTATCCTTGCGTTCTTTTTCATATTCTTTATTAAAAACTCTAATGTTAGGAGCGCCAATATTACCATGATAATATACGCAAATCCAATTCTGGAATCCATAATAAATAAGAATATCGCAGCTGAAATTATTCCGGCAATCGCACTGATCATATTTCCCATTTGCGGCAAAACTTGTTCTTCTGTAAAGATAATATCCGTCGTCACGACGCCAGTTACATTTCCGATATTAGAATCGGTGTAATAGCCCATATTGAGTTTTGCCAAGTGATCGGTCAGCTCTAATCTCTTTTCAGTAAAAGCTCTGTAACCCTTGTCTTGAGACATAATATTTTGCGTGTATTTAAATGTGGTTCTTAAAATGATGCTGATTAGCATTATCGTCAATGTTAGATAAAAATCTTTCATCTCATAATCTCTAGTTAAACCGGTTCTTATCGTATATATAAGCAGTGCATAAGGAACCAAAGTCATGCTCGTTTCTAAAAACGCAACGAGATAAGACCATCTTATATATTTTTTATATTGTCCAAGATAAGATACAATTTTTCTTACGCTGCCAAGTATGCTCATTAGATCGCCTCCTTTATCTTGAATTCAAAGCTGTCTGCAATTTGATGCCTGTTCCACAAAGCTTTATAGATTTCATTATCTAAAAGTTCCTCATGGGTACCCGATGCCCTTATCTCTCCTTCATCTATGAGCAAAATCAAATCGGAATCCTTTACGGAAGAGAGTTTATGGGCTATAGTTATAACTGTTTTCGATTCTGCAAGAGCCTTTATTGCAGAGTTTATAAGAAATTCATTTTCGGGATCAGTGTAAGATGTCGCTTCGTCCAAGATCAAAATAGGCGCATCTTTAATCATTGCACGAGCAATGCAAATCCTCTGTTTTTCTCCTCCTGAAAGCTTATTTCCGCTGTCGCCTGCATTTGTATCATAAGCTTTGGGCAAACTCATGATAAAATCATGGATATTAGCAGCTTTTGAAGCATTAATAATCTCTTCTTCGCTCGCTCCTACTTTTCCTATAGCTATATTCTCTCTTATGCTTATGTCAAATAAAAAATTGTCTTGAGATACATATGAGATTTCATCCATTAGACTGTCGAGTGATACTTCCTCCAAGCTTTTATCTCCAATAAAAATCTTTCCAGAATCTAAATCGTAATAGTGCATCAAAAGTTTTGCAAGAGTCGATTTTCCACTTCCCGATTCTCCAACAAGCGCAACTTTTTGTCTCGGCTCTATTTCAAAACTCACATTTTTAATTACCTTTTTTTCATCATAAGAAAAATCAACATTTTCATATCTGATAGCTTTATTTTCAGCGTCGATTTTTTCTTTTCCTGTTTTCAATTCGACAGCTTTAAAATCCTTATCTAAATCATTTAGCTGTTCCTTGATCTTAGTCATTATAGGAAAAAGCAATTGAATATTTGAAAGGGGAATTTGAGCCGCAAAACATAGCATAGAAACATATACCAGTTTCAATAAACTGAGCTTGCCTTGTATCATCAAAACGATTCCAAAAGGGATTACGAAGATTGAAATCGTTGGCATCATCGAGTTTACAAAGGAATTTGCCAGCCAAGTACTTTTAAACCAATCCAGAGTGAAATTTCTATAATTTGAAACAGACTCGGCAAGTTTTTTATAAGCCGACTTTTCTTCATTAAATATTT
Source organism: Tissierellia bacterium (assembly GCA_030537815.1). Taxonomy (GTDB): domain Bacteria; phylum Bacillota; class Clostridia; order Tissierellales; family Peptoniphilaceae; genus Microaceticoccus. The sequence goes on from JAUNVF010000042.1 coordinate 18,474, forward strand.
TTATAACCTCAATCCCGCTTATATACTCAACTATATTTGCGCTCATATCTTTTGAAACCTCATTGTATTTTACTATTTTCTCACTGAAAGTTCGAAAGACAAATCCCATGACAAATACGCCAATAATTACAGGCAATAAAGCCAATAAACCCAATCTAAAATCGGCCACAAAAATCAATACTATTATTGCAAGAGAATTGAAAAGATACGGAAGTCCTTCAGGATATGCATGCGCGAGTAAAATCTCCATACTCTCAACGCTGTCAACTATTTTTTGTCTATAACTCCCGGCAGGTTCTCCTAATGTCGTACCCAATGGATTATCAACCAATTTCTTTGCCAAGTCTTTTCTGATTTCAGCAAGAGAGGCATATGCAAAAATATGAGAATGTCTGAGTCCCTCTGTTTTAAAAACTGCATATACCAAGATTGTAGCTATTAAGTAGATTGAATATTGCATCGAATTTAGTACGCTATTTGTTTCAGTTAGAAAACCCTCAATAATCTTATATCCGATTATAAAAGACGATGCCCAAGCCACTGTACTTAAAAGCAAAAACAATAGCGATAATTTATGATGCCATTTTTGATTTGGAGCATATTCAAAAAGTCTTTTTAACATTTCATCTCCTCCTTAGTCCTTATTTTCGGAATTATATTTTTTGATATAATTCAATGTTATTTCCTTTAAAAATTCCGGATTTTGTTCAAAAACCTCCCTCGTTCCCAAAAGTTCAACTCCCAAAATTATCGATTTCATAAAAGCGTGATATACGGGATAAGTTAAAACTTTTAATTCAGGCATTCCAAATTTCTCAATCGCAACCAGAAAATCTTCTACTCCTTCTTCAAAAATTCGATTATACAATTCTTTGAGTTCCTCGTCATCATCAATTTCCAAGAGAAATTGACAATAGATTTTTTTCTCATCGCTTTCGTCTAAAAGTTTTTGAAAATTTATCTCAGCAATCAATTCCTCCTTAGACATCTCTTTATTTTGTGAGATAAATTCCGTGATATTGTCATATCGCTTTAAATTTAACCGCTTTACAACATCCCTCAACACATCTTTAGTATTCTTATAATGATGATACATTCCTCCTTTGCTGATTCCTACAGCATCGATAAGTTCGTCCATAGTCATATTTCTAAAGCCTTTTTTCAAAATTATCTCTTTCGCAATTTCACAAATCTCTGCTTTTCTCTCTTCAGCCGTCTTTCTGATCCTTTTATTTCCCGTCATCATATCTCCTTCAGTTTAAATCTTTAAAATCAAATTTTCCACTACCGACTAATAGTCTGTAGTCTTGGTTTTATATTAACATAATCGATAAACGA